>CAZRFC010000010.1:0-27925 GCA_964598975.1 uncultured Mycobacterium sp.
CCAGGCGGCGAAGATCGCTTTGATCGCTCTCACCATTTCGGCCATCCGCGCGGCGGGCTTGCTCCACTGCGCCCCGTAGCGCTTCTCGATGTGAACCCTGATCTGAGAGCCCAGGCCCAACCGAAAGCGACCCGAGCTGTACACCTGCAGGTCGTAGGCGGCGTGCGCGAGGTGCAGCGGGCTTCGCGGGCCGGCGATCGCGACGTTCGTCATCATCTCCAGCGGAACCTGACCAGCCGCCACCACGAGGGGCAGAAACACGTCGTGCGGGCCCTCGAAGGTGAACAGGCCGTCGGCGCCGACCGATTCCAGTTCGCGCGCGTGCACGCTGACGCGAGCCGGTGCAGCGTCAACCTGGAGATGGACTTTCATTCCGCAACGGTAGCCCCCGTGCAATGGCAGGGACGCTGGAACAAAACCGCCCCCGTGCGCGACTATTGACGCATGGACTGCGACATCGCGCGGGAGGCGCTGTCGGCCCGAATCGACGGGGAGCGCGAACCCATTCCCGCCGCCCGGGTCGACGAGCATCTCGCCCGCTGTGAGCCCTGCCGGGAATGGCAGTCGGCCGCAGTCGAGCAGACCCAGTTCCTGCGCAGGACGGCGGGACGCTCGCAGGTCGCCGCCGTACGGGAACCGGCGGCCCAGCCGACCCGCCGGGTGGAGAGGCCGTCGATCTCATGGCGGCGGTGGGCGTTGGGCGCCGTCGGGGTGGTCCAACTCGGTCTGGCGGTGGCGCAGGGCCTGGGGGCCGGCCTCGGCCTTCCGCACGCCGCATCGGCCGGACATGTCCTCAACGAGTCGACGGCGTGGTCGGCGGCGTTGGGCGTGGCGATGATGGCGGCGGCGGTCCGGCCGGTCATGGCGGGCGGTCTGACCTGGGTGCTGGCGACCTTCGCAGCCTTTCTTGTTGCCTACGAAGTTGTCGACACCGGTGCGAGCCGGGTGACATTCGACCGGCCGCTGACCCACCTGCCAGTGTTGGCGGGTGCGGTCCTGGCACTCCTGGTCTGGCGCCGTGACCGTACGAGCAGCGGTCCCGAACCCGATCGAACAGCGGCAGACGACATCAAGTTGCCCGAGAACGCGTCTCGGGGGCGCCGCCGCAGTCACCTGCGAACGGCAGATGATTCTGCCGCCTGACGCGCGCCTACAGCATCACGCCGAACATGATGGCCATGCCGGCGGCCATGGCCAGCTGGCAGAGAATGCCCACACTCGACACGTCGTCGGAGGGCTTGAGTCGGGCGGCGATGAAACGGTAGAGCCAGAACACGGTGGCAACGGCGAAGCCGATGGCGCACACCCAGTTCATCGTCCCCACCCAAGCTGCCGGATCGGACCCGGACTGCATGCCAGCGGCATGTCCGGCGTGCCCGGAATGACCCCCGTGGCCGGCATGCCCGGTGCCCATACCCGCCATGTCCATGCCGGGCATGGCGGCGGAGTCCGGTTCGGCCCGGCGGAGGGGTAGACCGCCCATGGCGGCATACATCCACGCCATCGCCAGCATCATCAGCGCGTGGTAGGTGTTGGCCCCCCGGTGGCCGATCGTCCTGGCAGTGACGACCGCGAACCACACGGCGGCAGCGAGGAAGAAGATCATCGGTCCGCGGGACGGCAGGTCGGCCCCACGCGGCCAGGCCATCACCGCCATTGCGATCGCCATGATTGCGTGCAACGAGTGGCTGATCAGGTTGGCTGTCGAGTGCCGGTTCCTGGCGATCGCGGCGATACAGACACCCGCGCTGAAGAGGAACAGCAGTGTGACGATCCACCTGAGGGTCAGGTCGTTGATCATCTGCTCGCTCCGCTGGGTTCTGGACGTGGGGTCACGACTTATTGGTCGGGATCACCTGCGGGAAAGTTCCCGCCGTGCAACGCGCAGCCTAGACGCCTTTACACTCACCGCCCATGACCGCAACAACCGTGGCTGAGGCGATCGGCTACTTCGTTGCCGCGGTGTCGGGGGCGGCGTGTCTGGGCGGGCTGGTGCAGATCCTGATCACCGCCGCGCCGGACGAGCGAGGAGTCCTGGACCCGCCGGCGTTCCGCGCGCACCTGCTGGTCGAACGGCTGTCGGTGCTGTGGTCGCTCACGGCATTGGCGATGGTGGTGGTGCAGGCTTCCGCAGACGCCGGCGTGGCGGTGAATCGGCTGCTGGGCGGCGGCGGGCTCGGCGCCGCGATGGGCGCTTCGGAGACGGCGCGAGCGTGGGTTGTGGTCACGGTGTGCGCGGCCGTTCTCGCGACGTTCTCGCATCTGACGGTGCGATGGGAATGGCATGTGCCGCTGATGATTCCAGCGATCATCGGCGTTGTCGCCGTTCCGGTGACCGGCGACGCCGGCCAGGGGCCGAACCATGACTACGCGACGAGTTCGATGATCGTATTCGCGCTGGCGATCTCGGTGTGGGCGGGTCTCCGACTGATCGGTGCAATTGCGCCCCCCGGTCCCACGGTCCACGGTCGCGTCGCGATCTCTGCCGCGCTGGCCGCAGCGGTCGCGCTGCTCTACGGGCTGGCACTGCTGGCCCTGCGGGTCGGATTCGGGAATCTGACGTCGTCCTACGGAATCCTGGCGATGGCGGTGGCCGCGGCGTTGATCGCTGGGTTCGCACTCAGATCTGGACTTCGCGGCGCGGTGGTTGCGGTGGCCGCCCTGGCGGCCCTGTCCGCGCTGGCGGTGCAAAGCTCTCCCGTGCTGCTGTCCAGCCAACCCACGGTCTGGGACGTCCTGTTGGGCTACGAATTGCCGGGTGCGCCGACAGCCTGGCGGCTGGCTACGTTCTGGCGTTTCGACACCTTCCTCGGTGTTCTTGCGCTGGCCCTGGCCGGCGTCTACCTGTTCGCCGTGCTGCGGTTGCGCCGCCGGGGCCACCCCTGGCCTATGGGGCGAACGGTGGCCTGGGTCACGGGATGTGCGGCCATGCTGCTGGCGACCAGTTCGGGTGTGCGGTCCTACGGGTCGGCGATGTTCAGCGTCCACATGGTCGAGCACATGACCTTGAACATGTTCGTCCCGGTGTTGCTGGTACTGGGCGCACCGGTGACGTTGGCACTGCGGGTGCTACCCAGTGCGGCGCATGGCGCACCACCGGGACCGCGGGAATGGATTGTGCGGGTGGTGCACTCGCCGTTCACGGCGTTCCTGTCGAATCCGATCACCGCGTTCGTGTTGTTCGTCGGATCGCTCTATGCGGTGTACTTCACGCCCCTGTTCGACACCCTGGTGCGCTACCACTGGGGCCACGAATTCATGGCGCTGCACTTCCTAATCACCGGCTATCTGTTCTATTGGGGCATCATCGGTGTCGACCCCGGTCCGCGCCGGCTGCCCTTCCTCGGCCGGCTCGCATTGCTGTTCGCGATCATGCCGTTCCACGCCTTCTTCGGGATCGCGATGATGTCGTCGGAGTCGACGGTCGCCGGCAACTTCTACCGCGGACTTGCCCTGCCCTGGGTGCCCGATCCCAATGCCGACCAGCATCTGGGCGGTGCGATCGCCTGGGGTGCAAGCGAAGTCCCGTTGGTGATGGTGGTGATTGCTCTGGTGACGCAGTGGGCTCGGCAGGATCGCCGGGAGTCGGTTCGATCGGACCGGCACGCCGACGCCGGCTATGACGACGAGATGGCGGCCTACAACAACATGCTCGCCGAGTTGGCCCGTCACCGCACCAGCGAATCGGGTCACCGCACCAGCGAATAGTTGCCTTCCTCGGACAGCGCGGCCTGGACCTCGTCGTCGGTGAGCGGTTTGGACGCCTCGACGTGGATCGTCGACGTGCCCTTGGGGTCGAGATCGACCGACACGCTCTGCACGCCCGCGAGCCCACTGATCGCCTCGGTGACATGGTTGACGCAGCTCTGGCAGCTCAGCCCGGTGACGGAAAATGATTGAGGCATGGCGCTTTTCAGCCTTTCGATACGGGGAGATCGCGGCCGAAGTTCCGGAGCCGCAGGCTATTGGACACGACGAAGAAGGACGAGAAGGCCATCGCGGCGCCGGCGATCAGCGGGTTGAGCAGGCCGGCGGCGGCGATCGGGATGGCGGCGATGTTGTAGCCGAACGCCCACATGAGGTTCACCCGGATCGTGTGCAGGGTGGCCCCGGCAAGATCCAGCGCTTGTGGCACCGAACGCAGATCGTCGCGCACCAGGATGACATCGGCCGCGGCGATCGCCACATCGGTGCCGCGGCCGATCGCCAGGCCGAGGTCGGCGGATGCCAGAGCCGGGCCGTCGTTGATGCCGTCGCCGACCATGGCCACCACCCGGCCGCGTTCCCGCAACTGCTCGATGACGTCGACCTTGCCCTCCGGAAGGACCTCGGCGATGACCTCGTCGATGCCCACCTGGGCGGCCACTTCGGCGGCGGCGGTCGGATTGTCCCCGGTGAGAAGGACGGTCTTCAGTCCACGCCGATGCAGCGCGGCGACGGCCTCGGCGGCGCTGTCCTTGACCGCATCGGCCACCGCGACGGCTGCGCACACCGCGCCGTCCACCGCCACGAAGACGACCGTCTGGCCCTCGGACTCGGCGGCCCGCCGGGCCGCTCCGACCGGTTCGGGTACGGATTTTTCCTGCGCGATCCACGCCGGCCGGCCGACCGCGACCCGCTGTGATTCCACCGTCCCGATGACGCCGCGGCCGGGTAGCGCCCGGAAATCCTCGACAGCAGCCCGCTCGTCGGTTGCCGCGATGATCGCGGTCGCGATGGCGTGTTCGGAGCCTGCTTCGACGGCTGCGGCCAGGGCCAGCGCATCATCAGCCGACCAGCCGTCGGCCGCCGTCACGGCGGTGACAGCCAAGTGACCCGTGGTCAGGGTGCCGGTCTTGTCGAACACGACGGTGTCGACCGTGCGGATCGCTTCCAGCGCGCGGTAGCCCTTGAGGAAGATGCCCAACTGGGCGCCGCGCCCGGAGGCGACCATCATGGCGGTCGGGGTCGCCAGGCCCAGTGCACACGGGCAGGCGATCACCAGGACGGCCAACGCGGCGGAGAACGCCTTCTCCGCCCCCGCCCCGGCCAGCAGCCAACCGCCCGCGGTGAGGGCCGCGATTACGAACACCGCCGGAACGAAGACACCTGCGATCCGGTCGGCGAGCCGCTGGGCGTCGGCTTTCTGCGCCTGGGCCTGCTCGACCAGGCGCACCATTCCGGCGAAGTGGGTGTCGGCACCGACGGCAGCGGCTTCCACGATGAGCCGGCCGTCGAGCACGACGGTCCCGCCGATCACGCTGGTGCCCGGGGAAACCCGGGCCGGCCTGGATTCCCCGGTCATCGCACTCATGTCGACGGCGGCACCGCCCTCGACCACCAGACCGTCGGCGGCGATCGTCTCCCCCGGCCGGACGACGAAGCGCTGCTGCTCCTTGAGTTCCTCTGCGGGAAGGACCATTTCGGCGCCATCGGCGAGCAGTACCGTGACGCTCTTGGCGCTCAGGGCGGCGAGTGCCCGCAGCGCACTGCCGGCCTTCGACTTGGCCCGCGCCTCGAAGTACCGCCCCGCCAGCACGAACACCGTGACCCCGGCGGCCACCTCGAGATAGATGGCGTCGCTGCTCATCAGCGCCTGCCACACCCCGTGGGTCTCGCGCTGCGGGCGTGCCACGAAGATCGTCCCCAGCGACCACAGCGTCGCCGCGGTGATCCCGACCGAGATCAAGGTCTCCATCGAGGCCACACCGTGGCGGGCGTTACGCAGTGCGACGCGGTGGAAGGGCCAGGCGGCCCAGGTGACGATCGGCAGCGCCAACCCGGTGAGAAGCCACTGCCAGCCCGCGAATCGGGTCGAGGGCAGCACGGCGAACATCACCGACAGGTGCGAGAGCGGCACGAACAGGACGGCGGCCACCGCCAGCCGGATCAGCAAGGAGCGGGCGGTCGCGTCATCCGGGTCGGGACGCTCCTCACCACCTGGCATCCGCTCCTGGGCCTCGTAGCCGGCCCGCTGAACGACGTCGCACAATTCCGTGAAAGACACCGCGGCAGGCGCATCGACGGTGGCGACCCGGGTGGCGTAGTTCACCGAGGCGCGGACACCGTCGAGTTTGTTGAGCCGGTTCTCCACCCGGGCGGCACACGCAGCGCACGTCATCCCGGACACGTCGAGTTCGACGCGCCGGACCGGCGGCGCGTCCGTCGCACCGACCACCGTCGTGGTCATCGCCCTCCTCCGCACACGGCACACCACACGTCTAGAGAGTCGGATGGCACCGGCTCAGAGTTCCATGAGGTTCAGAGCAAAAATACCCGGCCGGGGGCCTGCCGGACCTCGAGTGACCTAAGGTGCTTACCGTGACCGATGAGGACCCGCTGACAAGCCTGGCCCTGGCCGCCGGGCGTGGCGACCGCGCGGCCCTCGACCAGTTCATCCGGGCAACCGAGCGTGAGGTGTGGCGAACGGTGGCGTTCCTCGCCGACCCCGGCACCGCTGACGACCTGACACAGGAGACCTACCTGCGGGTGATCGGCGCTTTGCCCCGTTTCGCCGGGCGATCCTCAGCGCGCACCTGGCTACTGTCGATTGCCCGCCGCGTTGTGGTCGACCAGATCCGCCGCAACCAGGCTCGTCCCCGCACCACCGGACAAGTGGATCTTGAGGACTTGCTCAGCGGTTCACCGGCGGGGGCACGTTTCGAGGACATGGTAGAGACCAGGATGCTGCTGGACGGACTGGAATCGGACCGTCGCGACGCATTGGTCCTGACGCAGGTGTTGGGACTGTCCTACGGCGAGGCCGCGGAGGTCTGCGGATGCCCTCTGGGCACCATCCGCTCGCGCGTTGCCCGCGCACGCGAGGATCTGATCGCCGCGAGCCGGCGTGACGACCGCGCAGGATGACCGGTTCTGCTGACCGCAAGAACCGACGGCGGGCCGATACTGTGCCAGAATTGCAGGCATGACCAGCAACACTTTGTGCGAAAACCCGAAGTGCACGTGTTCGGAATGTACCTGCGGACCGGACTGCAATTGCGGGAAACCCGCCAACGGGTGCGATAACCCCAACTGCACCTGCGGGTCCTGCACGTGCGGACCGGACTGCAGCTGCGGTTCCTGATCCCCGCGTGGCCTACGGCACCTGCTGATCGGCGGCTTCACACGAGGGCAGCCGTCTCGCCAGGTAGCGGCCCCGGGTCGTGAGGCGCTGAATCTTCCCACTCGTCGTTCGCGGTATCGAGGTCTTGGGCACCAGCACGATGTCGTCGAGGGCGAAGCCGAAGGTCTCGCGGACCCGTGCAGCCACCTCCGCCCGGATCTGGACGCGCTGATCGGCTGCGGTGGAACCGGTCGCGACGACGGCGACGAGCGACTCTCGGCCCCGGCCGTCGTCGGGCGTCGAGAACACGACGGCCTGTCCCGGACCGACCTGCGCCAGTTCACCGATCGACCTTTCGACGTCGTACGGCGGCATGTTGCGGCCGCGCACGATGAGCATCTCCTTGCTCCTGCCGACAACGAAAAGCTCTCCCCCGCAGATCAATCCGCGATCACCGGTGTCGTGCCATCCGCTGGGCGGACCGATGACCGTGCCATCGGCCGCGAGGTAGCCGGCCATCACCGACGGACCGCTGATCTGAATATCGCCGACCGCGCCCTCATCGAGTTGCGCGCCGTCGGGATCGACGACACGGACGCGCATCCCGTCGACCGGCGGTCCACATGACACCAGTGGGGTGCTCATTCCGTCGGCCTGCAGGGTGCGGACGCGGCCGAAGTTGCCCGGGCCTTCCGGCGCCGGATGCGAGGCGATCGCGGTAGCCAGCACCGACTCCGCCATCCCGTAGGAGGGAACCAGCGCATCGGGCCGGAGTCCCCACGGTGCAAAGCTTTCCGTGAAACGCCGAAGTGTCGCCGCGGCGATCGGTTCCGCGCCGACGTAGGCATGCCGCAACTCGGACAGGTCGATATCGCCTGGCGGAGTTCCGGCCCGCGCCCGGGCATCGGTGGCGGCCCGGTAGGCGAACGTGGGTCCAGCCGTGACGGTGGACCGGTGGTGGGTCATGTTGCGCAGCCACGACAACGGGTCGCGCAGAAAGCCCAGGGGCGTCATCATCCCGATCCGACCGCCGTAGATGAGGGCTCCGAGCACCTGGATGAAGCCCATGTCGTGGTACATCGGCAGCCAGCTGAAGAGCCCGCCACTGTTGCGGACCGTGGCCATCGCGTAGCTGACGGTAGCGATGTTGTGGGCGACGTTGCCGTGGGTGAGCACAACGGCCTTGGGGGCGGACGTCGAACCCGAGGTGAGTTGGAGGTGATGGGCGTCCCCGGGTGCGGGCACCGGCACGTCCGCCGGCCACGCCGGTACGGTGTCCCCCGAAGGCCCCGTGTCCTGGAGGTCCCCGTAGCGCACCACTGCGGGGTGGGCCGCGGCGCTACGATCCGGAGTCAGCACCACCGCGGGAGCGATGACGGCGATCGCCGCCCGAAGATGTTGCACACCAGCCGATTCCGGGCGCGAAGGGGCGGGCGGCGGAGCGACCGCACAGGGCACGGCACCGAGCAGCAATACGGCGAGCAGGGTCGCGAGGTATTCCTCGGTGTTTTCGGCCACCATCACGACCCGGTCGCCACGGGCCAGGCCGCGGGCCGTCAGCGCACCCGCACGACCATGCACGCGCTCGGCCAGCGCGGCACCGGTCAACGCCCCGAGGTGCCGGCGGCTGTCGTAGAAGTCGATCTGCGGGAGTCCATGCCCCAGCAGCGTCCGGTAGTCGACCACCTCGGTCCGCAGGGCGGGCGCGTGGGAATCGACGTGGCGGCGGACCGCCGGCGAGAAGACACTCACGGACCGTCCGTCCGGAGGGCTTTTGCGGAAATCCGTTGCCGGATGTAGTCGCAGACGTCGCCGACCGATTCAAACGAGAAGGCCGCCTCCTCCTCGATGTACACGCTGAAGGTGTCCTCCAGTTCGGTCATCAGGGCCATCAGGACCGCGGAGTCCACCGGCAGGCTCAACATCGGCGTGTGTTCGTCAAGGCCCGGCAGGTCCACCTGGGCGAGGTCCTCGGGCGGAAGCAGCCTGGCCAGGCCGTCACGGATGGTTGCCACGATGTCTGCGGATTCGGGAACAGTGGTCATCGGAACGTCCTTAGCGCCGAAAGGCGGCGGCGGGGTCGATATGGAGGACACGCCGCAACGGCAGCAGCGAGCCCAGCACCGCCATCACCGCGGTCGCGGCGGCCATCGCGGCCAGCATCGGCGGCGTAATCGCCACGGTCACGTCGCCCAGCCGTTCACCGATGAGGAACTGAGCGCCGTAGGCGATCGCGGCACCGAGGACGAAGCCTGCGGCGGCGACCAGGGCTGCCTGGGCCAGAACGATGCGGCACAACTGGATCGGTCGCACGCCCAGCGCCCGCAGCACCCCGAAGTCGGCTGCCTGCTCGACGGTGAGTGTCCACACGATGAGGCCGACCAGCACAACCCCCACGAGGGTGGAGATGGCGATCATCGTCTTCAGCGGCCGGCCGACCATCGAGATGATGATGTCGCGGCTGTTGTGCGCGAACTCCGCCGAGGTCATGGCGTCCATACCCGGCAGCGAGTCCCGGATGGCCGCGGCGGTCTGGTCCGGGGTGTAGCCGGGTTGGGGCTGGACCAGGAAGTAGGAGAACCGGTCACCCGCGCGCAGGAGTCGTGCCGCGTCGGGCAGGGAGACGAACGCGTAGAAATTGCCCAGGGCCGCGGTCTGGTCTGACAGTCCGACGACGGTGAATCTGCCATCGACGATGTCGACGGAGTCGCCTACCCGTATACCGTTCTTGCGAGCCAGGATCCGGTCCAGCACCACTTCCCCGGGACCGGAGACGGCACGGCCCTCGACCATCGCCCACGGACCACCGACGCCGGTGGCGGTGTCGTAGCCGAGTACGAAGTAGGCCGTCTGCTCGCCGTTGTGGATGAAGTCCGACGGCTGGCCAAGAATCGGGTCGGCGGCGCCGACCTCGGGTGCGGAGAGCAGACGCTGCTCGTCCCCGGCCGGCAGCCATGACACGGCACGGAACATCTGGGACACCCCGGGCTGGGTCACCCACACCGCGTTGCGGGAGTGGTCGATGTAGGTGGTCACCTGGTTGATGGTGCCCACGAAGATCCCGGCCATCACCAGCACGAGCAGCACCGCAAAGCCGACACCGGTAACCGACAGCAGGAACCGGGTCCGCTCACCCATGAGGTTGCGCACCGCGACGCCCGACGTGCGGCGCAGGTGCGAGGCGGTCGTCACCGTATTGACCGCGTCCAATCGAACCTCCTGGAGGGCATGTCAAAACCAGGCCGAGAGTTCCGGTCCCATATCTAGAGTCGGACCCGCGGGCGGGAAAGTTCCCGATACGACAGGAGAATTCGCGGGTACGCTCTCGCGCCGTGGACAACAGGTATCTGAGACCGACGGCCCTGCTCGATTTCGACAGTCCACGCCTGCACGAGGTCCTGGCACGCCACGACTGGGCGACACTGCCCGAGGGTGAACGGATCGGCGCCGTCTACGACTTCGTGCGCGACGAGATTCCGTTCGGGTACAACAGCTCGGACGACCTTCCGGCCTCGGCAGTGCTCGCCGACGGGTACGGGCAGTGCAACACCAAGACGACGCTGCTGATGGCACTCCTGCGCGGCAGCGGCGTCAGATGCCGCCTGCACGGAGCCACCATCGAGAAGGAACTCCAGCACGGCGTCATGGTCCGCCCGCTGTACTGGTTCGCCCCGGCCAGCATCATCCATACCTGGGCCGAGGTGTTCTTCGGTGGCCGGTGGGTGGGCCTGGAAGGGGTGATCCTGGACGAGGCCTTCCTGTCCGGTGTGCGGGCACACACCGGTTGCTCAGGACCGTTCCTGGGATATGGCGTCGGCACCGAAGACCTCGCGGACCCTCCGGTGCAATGGCGGGGATCGGACACCCTCGTCCAGGCAACGGGTATCAATCAGGAGTTCGGCGTCTACGACGATCCGGACTCGTTTTACGCTGCGCACGGCGTTAATGCCCACGGCATCAAGGGGTGGCTGTACAGCCGGATCATGCGCAAGGACATGAACCGCAGAGTGGCCCGTATCCGCGCTGAAGCTCAGGCCCTCAACCAACGGCGCTGAGCAGCCTGCCGTCCTCGAGGTGCAACACCCGGTCGGCGATGCCGTCCAGACGCGAGTCATGGGTGACGATGACCACGGCGGCGCCGAACGCCTTGGCCGCCTTGGCGAGTTGCTCGATGACCGTCCTGCCAGTCGCCGAATCCAGGTTCGCGGTCGGCTCGTCAGCGAGGATGAGATCGGGGCCCGTCGCCAACGCGCGTGCCGTCGCCACCCGTTGCTTCTCCCCACCGGACAGCGCGCCGGGACGATGCCCCGCCCGGTCGGCCAGTCCCAGGGTGCCGAGAAGCTCGCCCGCTCGCGCCAGGGCGTCGGCCTTGCGCACCCCGGCGTAACGAAGCGGGACGGCGACGTTCTCGACGCTGGTCAGTGAACCCAGCAGGTTGTAGTCCTGGAACAGGTAACCGAGCCGGAGCAGCCTAAGGGTGGCCCGCTCGCGTTCTGAGAGGCTTCCGGCGTCCTGCCCCCCGATGCAGACCGTCCCGGTGTCCGGTGTGAGCAGCAGCCCCATCGCCAACAGTGCGGTGGTCTTGCCGCCGCCGGAAGGTCCGACGATCGAGACGATCTCGCCGCGGTCGACGGACAGGGTCACATCGCTGAGCGCCTGTACCGCGGTCCCGGCGGCCCCGTAGTGGTGGCCCAAGCCGGTGAGCTGAAGCACCGGGTCACCAGTGGGCGTCAGCAGCGGTCTGCGGCAGCGAGAGCACCTGGGTAGGGACGCATCGTCGTGACAGACAGGGCAACGCATGGGAGTCCTTTCAGCGCCGGAACGCGGCGACGGGGTCGATGCGGGAGACGCGGCGCAAGGGCAACAGGGCGCCGAGGGCGGCCATCGCCGCGGTGGCTGCGGCCATCGCCGCGAGCATCGTCGGGGTGATCGCGATCGCGACGTCGCCCATCCGGTCGCCGATCAGGAACTGCGTGGCGAATGCGACCGCTCCCCCGAGTACGAATCCCAAGGCGGCGACGATGGCCGCCTGGGCGATCACGACGCGGCTCAACTGGATCGGACGGACTCCCAGTGCACGCAGGACGCCGAAGTCGGCCATCTGCTCGGCGGTGACCGCCCACATCGTGAGACCGATCAGCGCCGTTCCGACCAGCACCGCGATGGCGATCATCGTTTTCAGTGGCCGGCCGATCATCTTCACGATGATGTCGCGACTGTTGTCGGCGAACCGCGCCGAGGTCAGCGCCGAGACGCCCGGAAGGTCGCGCTCGATGGCCGCGACGACGTCGGAGTCGCTGTATCCGGGCTTGGGTTGGGTCAGGAAATAGGAGACTCGATTTCCGGCCCGCAGCAATCGTTTCGCGTCCGCAAGGGAGATGAAGGTGTAGAAGTTGGTCGCCGCCGCGGTCTGCTTGGACAGACCGACCACGGTGAAGTCCTCATCGACGATTCGCACCGTGTCCCCGATGTGGACGTCGTTGATGCGGGCCAGGGCGCGGTCGAGCACGACCTCCCCCGGCGCCTCGACGTTGCGGCCCTGCGCCAGTAGCCACGGGCCCCCCACCCCGGTGTCGGTGTCGTAACCGACGACGAAGAAGGCGGTGTGGGTGCCGTTGCGGACGAAATCCGAGGGCAGACCGAGAATCGGATCGGCCGAGGCGATCTCGGGCACCGCCATCAGTGCGGCCTTGTCGTCCTCGGGCAGCCACGATACCGACTTGAACATCTGCGAGACGCCCGGTTGCATCACCCAGACGGCGTTGCGCGAGTGGTCGATGTAGGTGGTGACCTGACGGGTGGTGCCGACGAAGATGCCAGACAGGATCAGGACGAGAAGCACTGCGATGCCGACGCCGAGGACCGACAGCGCGAACCTGACGCGCTCGGCCAGAAGGTTCCTGATGGCCACGCTCACCGCAGGACCGTTGCCCGTCCGGCGGTCCTGCGGAGCCGTTCGACGGCTCGGACCACCGCAGCCACGACGCGGTCGATGTCCTCGAAGGACAGATCCGCCCCGAACGAGATGCGAAGTGCGGAGCGGGCTTCCTCCTCGGTCAGGCCCTGAGCGATCAGGACATGCGAGACGGCGTCCTCGTGGGCATGGCAGGCCGAACCGGTGGACACGTAGATGTCCTGGATATCCAGTGCATCGGCCAGTGCGTCGGCGCGGACGCCATCGAACCGGATGCTGATGGTCTCCTCGAGCACCGGCTCGACCGCGTTGAGGTGCACCCCGCCGAGAGTCAGCAATCCGTCGACCAGACGCGTTCGTGTGGCGCGAGCGGCTTCTCGGAACGCCGGTGTCATCGCGGCCATACAGACCTGCGCCGCGGCGGCCATACCCGCCGCCCCGGCAACGTTCTCGGTGCCCGCGCGCTGGCCGTGCTCCTGGGATCCGCCCCGAATAAGGGGCAAGAGTCGGCATCCGCTATCGACCGCCAGTGCCCCGACGCCGCGAGGACCCCCGAACTTGTGCCCGGAGATAGAGACCAGTTGGGCGCCGAGGCCGGCGACGGGAATCTTTCCAGCCGTCTGGACCGCGTCGACGTGCATGGGAACGCCGGCTTCCCGGGTGATCGCTGCGATCTGCTGGATCGGCTGAATTGCTCCGGTCTCGTTGTTCGCGTGCATCACCGAGACCAGTGCAGTGCTCGACCGCAGCGCCGCGGCGATGTCATCGGCGGCGACGTGGCCGGTGGGCCCGGGGTCGACGAGTGTCACCTCGACACCCATTTCCTCGAGGGCACGGGCGTTTTCGAGAACGGCCGAGTGCTCGATCGAGGTCGTGACCATATGCCCGGAGAAATTCCGCGCCGCGAAGGTGCCCCATAGGGCCAGGGTGTTCGACTCACTGCCGCCGGAAGTCAACACCACGTCGTCGGCGTCCACACCCATGAGCAGGGCGATGGAGCTTCTCGCCGCCGACAGCGCCTCGGCTGCGGCCACTCCTGCGCTGTGCGCGCTGGATGGATTTCCGATGAGCACCTGCGCGGCCAGCACGGCGGCGGCGGCCTCGGGGTGCAGCGGAGCGGTGGCGGCGTAGTCGAGATAGACGCTGTCACGCACCGCAACTCAGCCCGTCGTCGCTTATTCCTTGACGGAAATTGCCAGCCAGCCGTTGAGCGACGTCGGCGCCCAACTCGGCGACGTGGCGCTGGTCGGGACCCAACCCGCCCGACCACGCCAGCACCTGATCGGTGGTGACGGCGGCAACCTCGGGGACGGTCAGACCGGCCAGCCGTTCGGTGAGAATGGACGCGATGGCCAGCGACGCCGAACAACCGAAGGCCTCGAAGGCGACGACGCTGAGGGCATCTTGGTCAACCTTGGCGGTGAGCAGAATCTGGTCTCCGCACACCGGATTTCCGACAAAAGCGGCGACATCGGCGTCCGGCAGACGCCCGCAGTTGCGGGGGTTGGTGAAGTGGTCGACGATCGTCGGACTGAACCGCCCCATCCTCACGCCCTCCCCGGTGCGTCCGCGAGCTCGCACTCGGGCACCACTTGGTTTGAGTCGAGATACTTCTCGATGCTCACCGCGCAGCAGCCGAGTTCGGCGCCCTGACGCCGACGACGGAATCGCACCGTCTGCCCGGTGCGGCCACATGGACAGTCACTCTCGTCGACCTCGCCGACGTCATCGGAGAGCAGGAACCCCGGATAAGCGGTGTTGAGTGCGTCGAGAATGGCGATGCCGCCCGTCTTGCCGGGCTCAAGTTCGACTGAGGGGTCGGTGATGTCGCGGATGGAGACGTAGCACCACGGGGGGACGTGCTTGCGGTGGTACTCGCACTCGATGGCGAGCATGTCGGATTCGATCATGCCGTACATGTCCCTGATCCGGGACCGCTCGACACCGAGGAAGCGTTCGGCTTTCTCGTTGAACTCGTCACGGCTGATCGAACGCCCGGTGTACTGCTTCCAGCCGCCGAGCATGATGATCATCGACTCCGGGTCGAGGGTCAGCGGGATCTCCTCGAGTTCCAGGAACCGCATGAACCGGGCCACGATGAACGGCGGACCGATGATGTGCCGCGTCATCCTGCCTTCCCAACGACGCAGGTACGCCAGAGCCTCCTTCGGGTCGAAGGAGTATTCGTGCACGAGGTAGCGGTGGTCGTCGAGCATCGCCGTCATCAGGTTGAACACCTTGACCATGCCCATCTCGGGGACTTCGGCCGTCGACGGGCACAGGAACAGCCCCGAACCCTTGGAGATGCCGAAAAAGTCGCGGTAGCCACCGAGGATTCCGACCGACGCTCGGGTCGTCGTCAACGCGTCGCGGCGGGCGACCGACGGCACCCCACCGGTCCCGGTCGAGCGGATCTCGGTCTCGATGTCGGCGAGGCCGGCGGTTAAGAGGACATGCGCGCCGGCCTGTTTGAACATGCCGACCTGCAGCAGAGGGATCTTGTGCAGGTCGTCGTAGCCGGTGACATCCGCCGGGATGACCCCCTCGCACTGGGCGCGGTAGAACGCGTTGCGCTCGTAGTGGTAGCCGAAGGCCTCGCGCAGCGCATCGGTGAGCGACTGCCGCCATTGCGACCGGGGAACCCGCAATGCCTCGCCGGGCATACCAATCATCGCAGCCAGATTCACGTCCTGATCACTTCCCCTCTTGTATCAAGCGCCGCCGCCGGATGGTGCGCAACTGTCTCAGCCCATACCGCCCATACCGCCCATACCGCCGCCGCAACTCGGGGACCCGCTCATACCCATCTCGCTGAGCAACATGCCGCCCATGCCGCCGGTGCCGCCGCAGCCGCCGCCGGCGCCGTTGCCCCCGTTGCCGCCGTCGCCGAAGATCGGGGTGGCGTTGCCGCCGTTGCCGCCGTCGGCGGCAGTCAGTCCGTCGCCGGCATTGCCGCCGTTGCCGGCGTTGCCGATGAATACCGATCCGCCGCCGTCACCGCCGCGGCCGCCCGCACCGAACTCGGAGACTCCCCCGGCGCCGCCCGGGCCGCCGTCACCGATCACGCCGGCGTTGCCCCCGCTGCCGCCGGCACCACCGGCGGCATTCATGCTGCCCGCCTCGCCGCCTGAACCGCCGGCGCCGCCGCTGCTGATGCCGACGCCGTTGCCGCCGCGGCCGCCGGCGCCGCCGTTGCCCATTCGCAGGCCGTTGCCGCCGTTACCGCCGTCCCCGCCGTTGCCGAAGATCAACCACGCACCGGGTCCGCCGTTACCGCCCTTGCCGCCGGTGACCGAACCGACGGTCACCCCATCGCCATAGGTGCCGCCGTCGCCGCCGTCGCCGCCGGAGGTGAACAGAATCATTCCCATCGCGCCGTTGCCGCCGGCGCCGGCCGTCCCGCCGTTGACCCCGTCGACGTTGCCACCGCGCCCGCCGTCGCCGGCAGCCCCGACCAGCCAGCCGGCCATGCCGCCGTTGCCACCCTTACCCGCGCTTCCCCCACCCGCTCCGACGATATTGCCGCCAGCGCCGCCATTACCGCCGTCACCGAAGATGCCGGCCATACCGCCGCCACCGCCCGCGCCGGCGGTGCCCATCACGGCGTCGCCACCAATCCCGCCACTACCACCGTTGCCGAAGAAACTCGTCGGGATGCCCAGGCCGCCCAGCATGAGCATCCTCCCGGCCATGCCACCTCGGCCGCCCGCTCCACCGTGGGTCATCATTCCGGTCGCGGCGGCGCCGTTGCCGCCGTCGCCGCCACTGCCGACGAGCAGTCCGCCGCGACCGCCGTTGCCGCCGGCGACGCCGGCGGTCTGGGCGTTGCCGCCCTTACCGCCGTTACCGAACCAACCTGCTGCCCCGCCGACGCCGCCGTTGTAGCCGCTACCGCCGTTGCCGATGATGCCGCCGTTGCCGCCGGCGCAGGCGCCGCTGGTACAGGCGCCGGCGTATTCGGTGTAACTCCAACCGTTTCCAATCAGGATTCCGCCGTCAGGGTTGTCTGCCGTGCCGTTGCCGAAGAGCTTGCGGGGCGCCGCCGTCGCCTTGGGCGCGGTCGCGACCTTCACTACGGAGACGTCGGGCAGTGAGCCGACGGATGCCGCGGCGGGTACCGGTGCCGCCACATCGACCGGATCGGGGATGGCGTCGCCGGAATCTGAAAGTGGTTGTGAGGCCGCCGGCGCCGGAACGGCCCCCCGCCGGCTTGGCGACTCTGTCTTCGCGACCGGGGAGCCCGATTGGGCCGGGGCTGGACCCCGGCTTGCCGTGTGCGCCCCCCGGGTCACCGAAGACGACGCGCGCGACCCCGCCGACGAAGTGTCGTCGGCGTCGGCCCAGGCGAAGCCCGGGGATGCGACTCCCACCCCGACGCCCAGCGCAACCGCCAGTACGCCAATGCGGCCGATGAAGACCCCAGCGGTCACGGCTTTCTCCGATCTTTTTGTATGTCCGTAGAGAAGATTCTGGGGATTAGTCGCTTTGGAGTGCGAAAAGTTCCCCGTGCGGCAATTCCGTTGTCGGGGTATGCGACTCACTTGTTTTGGCAGCAGGCGGGCACCTTGCCCTGCATCCGGCAGACGAGCATGTAGGGCCCGCGGCTCAGGCAAATCCCGAACGCCGCGCGCATGAGGGCGGCAAACAGGGCGAATCCGGTGGCGGCCAGACCGACGACCGGTGCCCCCAGAGCAAAACCGCCGACACCGACGGTGCAGAAGACGAACCCCAGCAGCTGAGCGAAACGGATCTGCTCGACGGCCTCGGTCTTGGACGCCGCACCAAGCCGGGACGCGATGAAGTGACGGAATACCAAGCCGTAGGGATGCCGGGCCGGGCCGAGCGCCGCACCGATCGCGAAAACGACTGCCTGAGCAACCAGCAGAACCGTGGCCGCGGACAGATTGACGTTGGCCAAGAGCAGTACCAGTGCCAGCACGGTCGCGGTGAGCGTTGCGGTGAAACGCACGGACCGTGCATCAACCTTGTCAGGCGCCACGGTAACGGTGGTGTTGACCGACATCGGATTCCTCTCTCCGGGGGCCCTCATTCAGCCCACCCCTGCGCTTGTCCAGAAGAGGTAGTCGCATCGCGCGCCGATTCGGTTCCCGGAATTCCGCAGGAAATCAGCGGGAACCTTCCGGCAGTCGTCAACGACTAATGGTTGCAAGCACTATTTGTGGAGGGCCGCGATGGTCACTGTTGAGCGTGAACCCGTCGATCGCGACGAGCGCCGCGGCAAGGCTGCCACCCTGCGGCGAATTTGGCGGCTGCACTTCTGGATCGGACTGTTCACAGCACCGGTCCTGGTGGTGCTGGCGTGCACCGGGCTGATCATTCTCTACACCCAACCGCTGGATCTGTGGCTGCACCGCGACGTGAAGGTCGTGAGCCCACAAGCATCAACGGTGTCGTTGGACGCCCAGATCGCCGCGGCGCGCCAGCATGTCGACACCACCATGGTCTTCGACGCGGTCACCCCTGGGGAGGCAGCGGATCGGTCGACCCAGGTCGACTTCCTACCCGCTACCGAGGCTCCCGGTGAGCGCAATGTCACCCAGGTGTTCATCGATCCCTACACCGGCACGTATTTGGGCCAACGCCGCGAACTCGACGGCTTGGTCGGCTGGGCCAACCAACTGCACCGGCTTTTCGGCAACGACGGCCCAACCATGGCCCTGCCGTCGCTGGGACATCTGATCGCGCCGGCGTCTTACCCGGAGGCGTCCATCAGGGTCGGTGTCGGCAACCTCATCATCGAGATGACCGCGGTGTGGATCCTGGTGCTTGCTGCCAGCGGCATCTATCTGTGGTGGCCGCGGGCCGGTGAGCGAGGCAAGCCGCGGCTGGCGCTGAGGTGGAACAAGGGCGGCCGCATCCGATGGCGCGACCTGCACGCCAGCACCGGGATTCTGCTCTCGGTCATGCTGATCGGCTACATCGTCTCCGGACTGACCTGGTCACGATACTGGGGGGAGAACTGGCGCGCGGTGGCTTCCGCGGTCACCCCCGCCACCGAGGTCGACGCTCCATCCACGCCGGCTAAGGTAGGTGACTTCGACCGCCTCGGCCGGCGCATCGCCTGGGCCGACAAAGAGGACCCCGTCTACGCCTCGTGGGCATCGGGCGCAGTGTCAAAGCCACTCAGCTTCAACGATATCGACCGGATCGCAAAGACCGAGAACATGATTCCGGGCTATTCCATCGTGCCACCGTCGGACAGCACGCAGGACGGCGTCACGACCTACGGGAGCTATACGGTGGTCAACCACTGGCCGCAGAAACTTTCCGAGCAGCGAACGCTCTACCTGGACCAGTTCAGCGGGCAGACACTGGCCAATGCCACCGCTGACCAGGACGGTGCGCTTTCCCGAATTTCAAGTTGGGGCGTGGACATGCACATGGGTACCCAGTACGGCATTGTCACGCGCGTTCTCGCCACTGTTTTCTGTCTTGGCCTGATGACGAGCATCCTCACGGCCACCATCATGTGGTGGAAGCGCCGGCCCGCCGGAACGGCCGGTCTGCCGGGTCGGACGAGTGACACGATCAAGTCCGAAACGCCGCGCGGTGCAGTGGCCGTCATCGCCGGCATCGCGACCGCGCTGGCGGTGATCTATCCATCCTTCGGAGCGACACTGCTCGTGGTGCTCATCGCCGAGACGATCATGGAGTCGCGTCGAGCAAGACGCCGGTCGGCGGTGCGCGTGACACAATCGGGGCATGACTGAGACGACAACATAGGCGTATGCAGAAACCCCAACTACATCCGCTCACAGTGCGCGTGCGGACGTAACTGCGCCTGCGGCTCATGACGATTCCGTTCGCCTATTTCAGGCGAGTATCCGCGCGTTCCTACCAGGCCACTAAGCA
Source organism: uncultured Mycobacterium sp. (assembly GCA_964598975.1). Lineage (GTDB taxonomy): Bacteria > Actinomycetota > Actinomycetes > Mycobacteriales > Mycobacteriaceae > Mycobacterium. The sequence goes on from CAZRFC010000010.1 coordinate 19,830, forward strand.
TGCCGGGGGTGCGTGGAATACCACCGAACAGCACATCGCCCCATCCTTGGGCCTGCTCGCGCATGCCGTCGAAGTGGATCGGGACGCACGCGGCAACGGCCATCTGGCCATCGCCCGACTCAGCTACGACATCCTGGGCACGGTGCCGGTCGATGTGGTCGTCGATGTCGACGTGAAGGTGATCCGGCCGGGGCGCACCATCGAACTGGTCGGGGCCACCCTGGCCTATCAAGGCCGGGCGGTGGTGCTGGCGCGGGCCTGGCTCATGAAGGACTACGACACCGCGGCCCTGCGGGGCAGCGGCTTTGCAACGATTCCTGCCTGGGCGGACCTGCCGGAGTCCAATATCAGCGAGACCTGGCCGGGTGGGTTCATCGCCGCCGCCGAGGTGCGCAGCATTGAGCTCGAACCAGGCCGGGCAGTTAGCTGGGTTCGTACCGCGGTGCCCCTCGTCGATGGTGAGCCGGTGAGCAGGATCGCCCGGGCCGCCGGACTGATCGACATCAGCAATGGCCTGGCGGTGCGGGTCGATCCCCGCGACGCAGCCTTTCCCAATCTCGATCTGACCGCACACTTCTTCGCTGATCCGATCGGCGAATGGATCGGTTTCGACACTACGGTGTCGATCGGCCCACGCGGGATTGGCCTGACGCACAGCGTGATTCACGGCGAGACGTGCCCGATCGGCGTTGTGTCGCAGATCTTGACCGTCCGGCCGGGCGCCAGCAGCATATGAGCGACCGCAAGTGAGTCACCGGCCCCACTTGTGACCGCAGGCGCCGCACCGCCATTTCTGGTCGGGGCAACAACCTGTATGCAGAATCCAGGGTTGGTCGAACGGCTCGGCGATGAAGCCTGCAACGGTGCGCATGGTCCATTGCGCTGAACACGACGGGCACCGCGGGTGCAGGCTGAAGCGAAAGTCCAGGAAGCTGGTGAATCCGCCGTTGCGCATGCAGTCATGGCAGGAATCGCAGAGAACGGCCGGCCAGTCCGATGGAACCCGTCTCGGCCGCCAGTGATCCTCTGCTGTTCGAATCGCACCGGGTCCATAGGGCACATCGTCGGGATCCACCTCGGGAGGCGCCTCGTAGGCGACGGGTAACAGCGGCGCCATGGGATCGACATCGACCGTGTGACTGTGCAGATGGTAGCGGGCGTGCACGCTCGCCAAATCGAGTTCACGTTGGCACCCGGAGCATCGGCCGCCGGATCCCATCATTTTTCTCGCGGCGGCAAGGGTGTTGTGGCCGTTCAGGTAAAGGTCGGCGCCGTACCCCATGATCCCTTCACTCATCACGTCGATGAGCGGACCGGCATGGGCGACGGTGACACCAGCGCCGTCGCACACGAAGCTCAAGCCGGTCAAGGCGGCGAGCGTTGCGAGTTCGATGAGGGCGGGCGGACGGTTCCGTCCGCTGTCGCGATCCATGCATCCTGCGATGGCCCGATCTGCTCTGCCATCGGAGCCGACCATTCGGATCTCGGCGATCACCGAGGCAGGATCGGTGTCCAGAATCGCAATGACGCCATCGCCGGGCTCGACGCCGAAGGCTGCCCGCCACGGCCGATAGGGCGAACGCGGCTGCAACAGCGTGATGATCGCGTCCTTCCACGGCGTTCCCCGCACAACGTGGACCTTGGTGTCGGCACTGATCTCCCCCGTCTCCCCCCGTCTCCCCCATGCGTCCATTCTCCCAGGCACCTCTGACAGAAGACGCGTTTCAGTTGACGCAGGGTATCCCGTCGCCGTCGATCGGTGACCCTGCATCCGGGAGGGGGTATGCAGATGTCGTCGCGTCGGCGTCCTGCGTGGGTTCCGGCGCGGAATCCATTGCTTGAGTGGGCAATTCGTACCCCTGGCCCAGTATCACCCGGACTTCACCGGGCTCCACTTGTTCATCCGGTTGGGCGGGGGTACCGATTCCGAGCAGTGCAGCCAGTGCGTCGGCATCCGGTTGGGCGCCCTGCCCGTAGTACACGGCCGTGTCCGGCAGTTCACCGTCGTTGCGGTCCCGGATCTCCTCGACGGTGTAACCGGCCCGCGTCACGGCGTCGGCGGCCCGTGACGCCAGCCCGACGGTGTCCCCGGCGTTCACGACGGCGACGGGCGCCCTCGGGGGCGGGTCCCCTTCCGTGGCTGGGGTGCTGCCTGCGGCCGGGGGTCCGTCGATGACGGCGGCGATCTCGGCGCGGATTGCGGCCGGGTCGATGATGTTGACGTCCTGACCGTCGATGTTGTCATAGCGGACGACCGGCAGCGTGCGGAACTCGACCTTGCCGTCGGCCAGTGCCAGCATCCGGCGGAACTGTGCGTCGCCCCATCCTTGGGAGAGCACCAGATCCTTGTGCGCCACATCGATCAGGCCGCGGAACTCGTCGAGGTTGCCCAAACCGCCGGCCTTCTTCAACGCGTGGCTGACCGAGAGCAGGAAAGCCTGTTGCCGGTGGGTGCGGTCGAGGTCGCCGTTCTCCAGTCCGTGGCGCTGACGCACGAAGGCCAGTGCCTGGGCGGCGTTCAGCCTCTGCCGGCCGGCGGGGAAGTCCGCGCCCGAAAACTCGTCGTAGACATCGTGATTGAGGCACACCTCGATGCCGCCGAGGCTTTCGGCGATGTCGTAGAAGCCGGCCAGGTTCACTTCGGCGAAGTAGTCGATCGGTTGTCCGGTGAGCGCGCGCACGGCACGGAGGGTGGCCTCCCGACCGGCTTCGCGGCCACGCGCCTCGAGTTCGGCGGGGTCGGTGAGGCCCTCGGTTTCGAGTTCGTCCTCGGTCTGCGCCTTGGTCAGGCCGTAGGCCTCCTTGATCTTGATGTGGTCGTATCCGGTGATGCCGCTGACCGCGACGTAGTCGTCTCTCGGGATGGAGAAGGCGGACACCCTGTCGTCGGCCCCGATGTGCACCAGAATCAAGGTATTGGTGTTGTAGCCGCCGGAACTTGAGTCGCCGGCGTGCAGTTTGTCCAGGATGCTCTGCGGCAGGTCGTTGCCGTTCTGGTCCTTTCGCGAATCCAAACCGATGAGAAGGATGTTCATACTGCCCTTGCCCGAACGGGGACTGTCACCGCCGAGGGCATTCGAGACCGTGAACCCGCCCAGCACGCCGCGCGCCTGCCAATAGCCCAGGCCGGTGACCGTCAACACCGTCGCCGCTAGCAGCACCAGGACCGTCCGCCGTGCAACGACCACCAACCGCATGGACGCAAGCGTAGGGGCAACCGGATGCGCCGCAGGCTATCTCGCGGCGTCCAAAACCACCCGAACCATGTCCGGCGTCGTCGAGGGGTGCAGCAGTGCGAACCTTCCGATGACTTCGCCCTCCCACACGGTCGGGGTGGCGAAGGCCGCCTGGTCGGCCAGCAGCGTGTTCTGCAGACGCAGGTAGTCGTCCTTGGTCCAGCCCGGCCGGCGCCACAGGACGATGGAAAGCCCCGGCTCGCGGACCAGTTCCACGTGGGGGGTCTCATCCACCATCTCGGCGACCACCTGGGTGAGGTCGAGCACATGCTGGACGGCGTTGCGGTAGGCGTCGGTGCCGTGCACCGCCAAGGAGAACCACAGCGGTAGCCCGCGGGCCCGCCGGCTCAGATGATGCGCCAGATCGGTGGGGTTCCAGAACTCCGGATGGTCGGACTGATGCAGCGGATCCAGATAGGAGGCGTGCTGGGTGTGCACCGAGGCAGCCTCGTCGGGGTCACGGTAGAGAACCGCGGCACAGTCGAACGGCGCGAACCACCACTTGTGCGGGTCGGTGATGAACGAGTCGGCGTGCTCCAGGCCGGCGAAGCGCCACTTCTGATCCGACAGCAGTGCCGCCCCGCCGTAGGCACCGTCGACGTGCAGCCACAGATCGCGGTCCCGGCACACCGCCGAGATACCCGCAAGGTCGTCGACGATGCCGGCGTTCGTCGTCCCGGCCGTGGCGACGACCGCGACCACCGGGGGGCCGTCGTAGGACTCGAGCGCAGCCCTGAGCCCACCCCCAGTGAAACGGTGGTCCTCGGAGGCCACCACGAACGGTTCGACGTCGAGAATCCGGCAGGCGTTGGCGATCGAGGAGTGCGCCTCGTCGCTGCAGGCGATCCGAACCTCCCGAACCCCGAAACGCTGGCGTCCGATCTCGCGCGCGACGGCCAGCGCCGACAGGTTCGCCGCCGATCCGCCGGACACGAACGTCCCGCCCGCCGTGTCGGGCATGCCGGCCAGATCGGCGATCCAGCGCAGGACCTGGTTCTCGGCGACCAGCGCTCCGGAGGCCTCCAGCCATGAGCACCCCTGAAGCGACGCGATGGACACCACGGTGTCGAACAGCAGTGCCGCCTTGGTGGGGGCGGCGGGGATGAACCCGAAGAACCGCGGGCTGTCGGTGGACAGCACGTTGAAGGCGATGTGTTCGACGTAGGCGTCGAGCACCTCCCGCGGATCGCGGCCGTATTCGTCGATGAAGCCTTCCAGTGCCGCCATGATCGGTTCGGGCGGCTTCGGGTGGTCCAGTGGCGTGTCGGTGAAGCTCAGTCTGGTGCGCACGTATTCGAAGACCAGGCCGGCAAGGTGCGGGTCATGCTGGTGCATGCGGTCCGGGGGCCGGGTCTCCCTTATGACGTGGTGAGCCAGATACGGGTCATCGGCGGCCATGTTCTTCTCCTGCGTGAACGTTGAAATGAATGCGTTGCGGCGCAACGGAGGTGGCACGAGGCTCCACCGCCGCACTTTACGGTCAACGGCAAAAACGGGAGGGAGCGGGTGGCGTCCATCGTTCAACAGGCGAGATGAGCGATTAGGACCGATACTCAGTGTCGACCTCGTTGAGGAGGAGCACATGGCGGACCCGTCAATCGGCTTGATGGAACAGATGCTGCGCCGACGGCCCGTCATCGGCGCGCCCGTGGCCCACGGCGCCTCCGAGCATCTGAAACGCAGTATCGGCACGTTCCAACTCACGCTGTTCGGCGTGGGTGCCACCGTCGGTACCGGCATCTTCTTCGTCCTGTCCGAGGCGGTTCCGGAAGCCGGCCCAGGCGTCGTCGCCTCATTTTTGATCGCCGGGATGGCCGCCGGACTCGCCGCCCTCTGCTACGCCGAACTCGCTTCGGCAGTACCGGTTTCCGGGTCCACGTACTCCTACGCCTACACCACTCTCGGCGAGTTGGTCGCCATGATTGTGGCTGCCTGCCTGCTCCTCGAATACGGCGTGTCCACCGCCGCGGTCGCGGTGGGCTGGAGCCAATACGTCAACAAACTCCTCGACAATTTCTTCGGCCATCGTCTGCCTCAGGCCCTTTCCGCCGCGCCGTGGGGCGAAGCGTCCCCGGGAATCATCAACCTGCCCGCCGTCGTCTTGGTCGCACTGTGCGCCGTCCTCCTCATCCGGGGAGCCAGCGAGTCGGCCAAGGTCAACACCGTCATGGTCCTGATCAAGCTGAGCGTTCTGGTGATGTTCGCCGCCATCGCCTTCACGGCCTTCGACACCGACCGGTTCGCAGAGTTCGCTCCCTTCGGTGTCGCAGGAATAGGCGCGGCGGCCGGCACGATCTTCTTCTCCTACATCGGCCTGGATGCGGTGTCCACCGCCGGTGACGAAGTCAAGAATCCCCAGAAGACCATGCCCCGGGCGATTCTGGCCGCGCTGGTGACCGTCACAACGGTCTACGTGGTGGTCACGGTGGCCGCACTCGGCGCGCAGCCCTGGCAGGATTTCGAGGGCCAGGAAGCCGGCCTGGCCACCATCCTCGACCGCGTCACCTCAAGCCAATACTGGGGCACGGTGCTCGCGGCGGGCGCAGTGGTCTCCATCTTCTCGGTCACCCTGGTGGTCATGTACGGCCAAACCCGAATCCTTTTCGCCATGGGCCGGGACGGTCTTCTGCCCCCACTGTTCGCCAAGGTCCATCCACGCCGCAGGACGCCGGTGAACAACACCATCATCGTCGCGGTGGTGGTCAGCGTTTTCGCCGGCTTCGTCCCACTGGGCTATCTGGCCGACATGGTGTCAATCGGCACCCTCGTCGCGTTCATCGTCGTGTCCGTCGGCGTGATCATCCTGCGGAAGCGTGAACCTGATCTGCCGCGTGGATTCAAGGTGCCCCTCTACCCCGTGACACCCGTCTTGTCGATCCTGGCATGCGGCTACATCCTGTTCAGCCTGCACTGGTACACCTGGTTGGCGTTCGCCGGATGGGTCTTCGTCGTGCTGCTGTACTACTTCACCTGGGGCCGCCACCACAGCGCATTGAACGATGCGCGCAGCGATACGGTGCCGGCGTGATGGCGGCAGAATCCCGATCTTCCCGCCCGCCGGAATCCGGTCCATTACGTTGCGCGACTGTAGACCGACCGCCGTCTAGTGCGATGCCCCGACGCCTGATGAGGATGCCGCTGTGAATATCGATTCCCTTTCCGTTTACGTCGGTCCGAATGTTCACGCACGAGAGCCCCTGATCCGGCTCAAACTGGACGTCAAGCCGAGTTATGCCGAGTCGCTCAAGGGCCTGGGGGCGGAGGTGATCGACAGATTGGCAGCGGTGCTGCCGGGACTTGCACGCGAGCAGGCCGAGTGGCTTGCCGCGTTGCGCGACGGCGAGGCGCTGTCCGTCGGCGATCTGGTCGGAAAGCTCGCTCTGGCGCTTCAGCATGCCGCCGGCAATGACGGCACATTGGCATGGTCGGCGCCGACCGATGATCCCGACGTCGTCGAGGTGTTCTACAGCTATGGCAATGAGGACATCGGCGTCGAGGCCGGCGAGGTCGCCTGCGACTTGCTCGCGGCCATCGCCAGATCGTCTCAGGATGCCGAGGAGGGGTCGGTCGACCTCCACGACGACGTCGAGGATTTCCTGGCCTATGCCGACAGACGGTCTCTCGGGCCCTCGGCCATGGAATTGGTGCGCGCGGCCCAGGCCCGCGACATTCCGGTCTACCGACTCAACAACGCCAGCCTGATCCAGGTAGGCCAGGGCAAGTACCAGCAGCGGATCGAAGCGGCGCTGACGTCGAAGACTTCGCATATCGCCGTCGAAATCGCCTCGGACAAAAATCTTGCCAACAGCCTCCTTGCCGACCTCGGCCTGCCCGTGCCCAAGCAGCGGCTGGTCTACAGCGTGGACGAGGCGATGGGGGCGGCCGAACGAATCGGCTATCCCGTGGTCGTCAAACCGCTCGACGGCAATCACGGCCGGGGCGTCACCGTCCACATCACTGACGAGGATGGCGTCGCGGCCGCCTTCGAAACCGCCGATTCCGAAGGGTCGGCGGTAGTGGTGGAGACCATGCTGCGCGGCGACGACCATCGGTTGCTGGTGGTCAACGGCCAGCTCGTCGCCGCCGCACGCCGGGTGCCGGGGCATGTGAAAGGCGATGGCCGCCACACCATCGCCGAGCTGGTGGATATCGTCAATCAGGACCCGCGCCGCGGAGTCGGGCACGAAAACGTACTGACCCGACTCGAGATCGACGATCAGGCCAAAGCCTTGCTCGCGGACAAGGGCTACTCCGCTGAGACGGTCCCCCCCGACGGCGAGGAGGTCTACCTGCGCAAGACCGCGAACATTTCGACGGGCGGCACGGCGGTGGATGTCACCGACACGATCCATCCCGACAACAAGCTGATGGCCGAGCGGGCGATCAGGGCGATCGGGCTCGATGTCGGCGCGGTGGATTTCCTGACCACCGATATCACCAAGAGCTATCGCGACACCGGCGGCGGCATCTGCGAGATCAACGCGGGACCCGGGCTGCGCATGCACATCGCGCCGTCCGAGGGCACACCGCGCGACGTGGGCGGGGCGATCATGGACATGCTCTTCCCCCCGGGCACCCAGGCCCGCATACCGATCGCCGCCCTGACCGGAACCAACGGCAAGACCACCTGTTCGCGCATGCTGGCGCACATCTTGAAGATGGCGGGACATGTCGTGGGACAGACCTCGACCGATGCCGTGGTGATCGACGGCAACGTGACCGTCAAGGGCGACATGACCGGGCCCTACTCGGCCAATATGGTGCTGCGCGATCCCACGGTCGACATCGCGGTCCTGGAGACGGCACGCGGCGGCATCGTCCGCTCCGGCCTGGGCTACAACTTCTGCGATGTGGGCGCGG
>CAZRFC010000011.1:0-9893 GCA_964598975.1 uncultured Mycobacterium sp.
TGAAGTCCTCGATCTTGCCGCGGCCGAGCACGGCGTCCTCGGCGGGATCCTCGAAGTCGACGATCTGGCCGTTGGACTCCACCGGCAGCAGCGGCCCCAGACCGTTGGGCAGCCGCTTGAACGTCACGTTCAGCGGGGCCAGACCGATGTGCAGGTGCTTGGAGTGCAGCACGATCAGCAGGAACACCAGCATCACGCCGATGTGCAGCAGCAGGGCGACGGTCTCGATGATCTCGTTGGCGTGCACTCCGAGCGGGGAGAGCAGGCTGCCCATGGCGTGCGAGAAGAACGCGGCCTTGTTGTAGGGCAGATTCCCGACTGCCACCGCGGCACCGCGGAACAGCGCGTAGGTCCAGATGACGTTGAAGATCATGAACAGGATCAGCCAGGCCCCGCCGGTGTGCGAGCCGTAGAAGCGCGACGACCGGCCGTACTCCTTGGGCTCGGAGCGCAACCGGATGATCGCGAACACGATGATGCCGAGCAGCACAGCCACGGCGAAGAAGTCCTGCAGGAAGCCGAGGATTCCCCACTTGCCGACAACGGGGATGTGGAACTTGGGGTCGAACAGCACACCGTAGGCCTCGATGTACACCGTGGCCAGAACGAAGAAGCCCCACATCGTGAAGAAGTGGGCGATGCCGGGGATCGACCACTTCAACAGCTTCGTCTGTCCGAACACCTCCCGGATCTGGTTGCCGATCCGCTCGCCGAGGTGGTTCTTGCGGCCGCGCTCGTCCGCGGTCGGCTGTCCGGACCGGATCAGCTTGGTCAGGTACTGGACGCGCTTGAGCGCCAGCACTGCGACGACGGCGGTCATGGCGAGGCCGATGATCAGCCGGATGAGAGTCTGCGTTTCCACGACTTCCCTCTTCAGATTGTGGTTACCGGGCGGTAACTTCGCTTCTGTTACCGGTGGGTAACTTGTGCTTGTCGACGGTTCATAGTCGCACCTCGTGCGGGCTTCGCGCGAGCGAGGTGTCGAATTGGGTCCCAGATCACCGGGTTGTGGCCGCCGGTCAGGCGTAGGTCAGGCCGGAGTCAGGCCCTGGTAAGGGGTAGTCAGGCCGGGGTCAGGCCGGGGTCAGGCCTGGGTCAGGCGTCGTCGGACGCCAGTAGCGCCCGCAGCATGGATAGCATCTCGGAGCGTGATTCCGCGCCCAGGCGACGCCGGATGCGGGCGACGTGGTGCTCGACCGTCTTGGCGGAGATGAACAGCTGGGCGCCGATGTCCCGGTAGGGCATGCCGAGCAGCAACAACGTGGCAACCTCGCGTTCCCGGTCCGACAGGCTCGTCGAAGCGGGCCGCGGGCGCTGTTCCGGGGTGTCGGGAGTCGCTTCGCTCTCTGCGCCGAGGCTCAGCTTGAGGTCCCGGGCCGTCTGCAGCATGAGTCCGGAAACTTTGGGGTCCTGAGCCTGCAGTGCGGCTTGGCCGGCTAACCGGGTCGCATCGGAGGTCAGCCCGAACTGCGCCAGCCCGAGGGCCGCGCCGAGGACCTCATCGGCGTCGACCTGATTGGCCAGAACGCGTAACCAGCTCCGGCCGGCCGCGGCCAGGGCTGCGGCGAACGCGCTGTGGTCGGCCATCCTGGTCAGGGCCTGACCGTGTGGGGCCACTGCAGCCGGATCGCCGGCCAGGATGCCGGCGTGCACCCCGGCCCAGTGCAGCAGCGGCGCCCAGGCCACCGGTTCGCCCAAGGCGGCCAGCACCCCGAAACCCTGCTCGAGCGCGGGACTGAGGCGCTCGTGCTGCCGCAAACGTGCCCCGGCCATCCACAGCTCCCCGAGTGGCAGCAGCGAGAACAGGTCGATCGAATATCCGGCGATCGCCTCCATGCCCGCCGCCCAGTGGGCGTGCAATGCACCTGCGTCGCCACCTCGGCGGGCGATAGCGGCGCGCAACGCCGCCGCCCAGAGCGCGTCCCGACCGCGCATCCTCCCGTCGGCGTCGGCGTCGGCGTCGGCGTCGGCGTCAGCGGCGGCCGCTGCCAGTTGGCCGTCTTGCATCCGTAGCCAACCCCGCAACAGCCGATGCCGGGCGGCGAACACCGGCTCCCCGCCGCCATCCCGGTCGTCGTGGACCGCCCGGTTCGCGACACTGCGCGCCCGCGCCGAGTCACCGCTGTTCAGTGCGGCCAGGGTCACCAGTGCGGCGGTGCTGTCCGGCATCATCGCCGGCCCGCGTCGCTGGCCGGCGAGGGCTTGTCCCAGCCGGGTGGCCGCCGCCGGATAGGACCCGTCGATGCTCAGCAGAATGCCCTCCGCCAGGCTGCGCGCACTCCGCGCGGCGGCGGTCGGAGGTCCCGACCGGGCGGGCGCCAGGGCGGCGCGTGCCGCCTCGAGCTCGCCGATGGCGACATGCGCCAGGACAGCCGCCGAACTTACACCGGCCTCTGGTGAGGGGCCCAGCCAGTCGAATAGCTCGGCTGCATGGGCGTAGTTGCCGCTGTCGGCGGCGACGCTCGCCGCGATCCGTACACCGGCAGCCCGGTCACCGGCCTCCGCTGAACCCAGTAGCTCGTCGGCCAGAGTGGCTGCGGCCGCCACGTCCCCGCTGACTGCCAGTGAATCGGCGAGGGCTGCCCGCATGTCGGCCGCTCCGGCCGCCACGGCGGCCTGCTGCAGTCGAACACTTTCGCTCAGGGTTAGCTGGCTGTTTCGGGCTCGGGCGCGCAGCCAGCGCGCCAGCGAGTCGTCGCCAATGCCGTGCTCGGCCAGTTCCAACGCCAGGTGTTGCGACAGAGTCGAGGTCTCCAACTGGGTTCGAAGCAGGCACTTTTCGACTTCGTGGTGGCGCGCGGCGCCGATGAGGTGGGCCGCCGCGCGGTGAACCGAACGGAGGAACTCCGGGTCATGGGACGGCTGGAGCAGTCCGGTTCCACGGGCTCGGTCGATGAGGTCGATACCGACCCGGGGATCGACCCCCAACGCCGCGGCCAGGTCGGCTGCGCCCAGATCCGTGCTCAGAGATGCGACCACCAGTGCTTCAAGTTCGGTCTGGTCGAGTCGGCGCAATCGGTCGATCAGTGCCAATTCGGTCGCGCGCTCGCAGCGAGCCGCTGTCAACGGGTGCGTCGCGGTGCCGATCGCCGCAACCAGGAACGGTATTCCCGCCGATGCGGTGAGAACTGTCGAGACGACCTCGGGCGGCGGGGGATGTCCGGATGGATCAGCCAGGATCTGAGAGATCTCGCCAGAGCTCAACGGGCCCAATGTGATCCGGTTGCTCTCCCGTTCCAGTGCGGCGGCGAGGGCGCTGAGTCCAACGTGGTGGTCGCGATACTCGGCGGCCACCACCACCATGCGATCCGGATCGTCGGCCAGTTTGGCAAGCTCGTGCAGTTCGGCGTCGCTGAGCAGATGCGCATCATCGATGACAACGGCGGACTCGCTATCGGTTGGGTCAGGGACCCTGCCGACGAAGGCGCGCTCAGACCCGCGTAGGTTTTGCCGAACCGCTTCCAGCGCAGTGCTTTTACCGGTTCCGATACCCCCGGTGACGAACTGCTTCGCGGATTCGCCGACCAGAGCATCCAGCAATTTCCGCGCCGAGGTGACATGGCCGCCCGCTGGTGAGGTGGACACGGCTACTCCAGCGGCGCAGGTTTGGTGGTGGGCGCCGGTTCATCGGGAACGACGTCCTGAGTTGTGACGTCCGGTTGGACAGTCGTGGTGACGACGGGCTCGGCGGTGGTCGTCGGCGGGGCAGCGGTGGTCGTGGGCGGCGCTTCGGTGGTTGTCGGCGGTGGTGCCGTGGTGGTGGTGGTGGTTCGGGTCGTTGTCGGGGTGGTCGTCGTCGTTGTCGTCGTGGTGGTTGTCGTCGTGGTGGTGGTCGGCGTTGTTGTTGTTGTCGTTGTCGTCGTCGGCGTGGTGGTCGTGGTGGTGGGTGTGGTGCTGGAAGTCGGGGCTGCGGTGGTCGTGGCGGTGATGGTCGTAACCGTCGTCTGACCGTTACTTCCGGTCACCGTCGTCGTCACCGGTGGTGGTGGCGCGGTCGAGGTGGCGGGACTCTCTCCGGGTTTGGTGACCCGGGTCGTCGTCGTGGTCGGGGTGCTGTCGCTGCTGGTGAGCGTTACCGCCAGTCCGCCGACGGCGACGGTGGCCACTACTGCTGCGATGCCGAACAGCAATGGCGGACGGCGATACCAGGGGAGGGGGGGAGCGGCCAAAATCGTGTCCTGGTCATCGGGTTCGAACTCGACGACCGGCCGGGCACCGGTTTCAGCGGCGTAGTCACCGGCCCCGTAATAGTCTCCGCCCGCGTAGGGAACGGGTTCCTCGGCCGCGCCCTCGCCCTGCGACCAGGCCAGCGCGCGGAAGGTCGCCGACGGCGATCCGTCGGAGGCCGACTCCGTCGCCGCCTGACCAGCCGTCCCCGCGGCCCATGCTGCCGGAGCCAGACTGGTCGGCGCGTCGGCGGCGGTGGCCGCAAGGCCGGTAGGTGCATCGGGGATGCTGCCGCGTTCGGCCAGGATTGCCGCACCCGTCGCGGCCGCCAAGGCAGGTGAGGGGCTGGTAACCACCGGCACCCGCAATGTTTCGGACAGTCGCTGGCTGATTCCGGGAATCGCTGCACCGCCGCCCACCGTGGCGACCGCAGCCAAGCTTGCGGCAGGAATCCTGTTGCGCTCCAGTGCATCTCCGAGGGCGTCGAGGAAACCCGCGAATGGCTCAGCGATGAGGGCGTCCAGTTCCGCACGGATGATCCGGACGTCGGAGCGGTACCCGGGGAGTTCGACCGGCACCACCGTGGCGGTTTCTCCGGACAGTCGCTCCTTGGCCAGTCGGCACTGCTCGCGCAGTCGGGTGAGCGGTCCGACGGCGGCTGTTCCGGAAGTATCCTCGTGACCAGCGGATCGGATCCCAGCCAGCACGTGGTTGAGCAGAGCCTGGTCGATCTGGTCTCCGGAGAAATCCCCGAAACGTATGGTCTCCCCGATCGGGGCGAGGTTTGCGCCGGCGTCAGTCAAGGTGATGGAACTGCCGCTACCGCCGAAGTCGCACAGCGCGACCACGCCGCTGCCCGGCAGTCCGGGCGACGCCTGCAGCGCCGACAGTGCGGCGGTCGCATCGGAGACGATCATCGGCGGGACGCCGCCCGGCGACAGGGCGGGGCTCTCCCGCAGGGCGCCGCGAAGCGCCCCGATGGCGCCGGCGCCCCAGTGTGCGGGGGCCGCGACAACCACCCCGGTGGCCTGACTGCCGTCATCGACCGCGCGGGCCAACGCCTCCAGCGCAGCGGTGAGCAGGGTCTCGCTTCGGTAGGCCGAGCCGTCTGCGGCCACCAGGGGAACCGGGTCGCCGACCCTCTCGACGAAACCTCGCAAGACCCTCCCGGGCTGCGTGAGATTCGGGCTGGTCAGTTCCGGGTTCTGGGAGGGCACGCCGACCTCGGCCGGCCGATCGTCCCAGAGCGTCAGGACCGACCGACGGCTTACCGCGGGGCGGCCCGGGCGGACGGCGACGACATTCGTCGTTCCGATTGCGAGTCCCAGTGGATCCAGCGGTCTCACGCGCATCTCCCTTGCGTATCGCGGCACCCCACCATAACTTTCGGGAGCCGGAATGCTCAGCAATCCCCCAATGATGGATTTTCCCCTATGGGGCAATCCCCTAACGGCTTAGGTGGGAGGGTGGGCCAGGCGCCGATTCCAGGAGCCTTCCAACACCCTAACCTTGCACTCATGGGCAATTCTCTGCTGGATTTCGTCATGGCGCTGGTGCGTGACCCCGAGGTGTCCGCTCGGTATGCGGCCGACCCGGCCGCGGTCTTGGCCGCTGCCAACCTGCCCGGGGTCACGCTCGCCGACGTCAACAACCTGATCCCGGTCGTCACCGACTCGCTGGCCGCCGCGGCACCCGGTTTCGGTGCCACCGCCGATCCCGGCAACGTGTGGGCCAGTGGGGCGGCGGCTGCCGCTTTCGACGCCTTCGACGTCACCGTCCCGGTCCGAACCGAACTCCCTGAACGTCTTCTGCCTGCGGTGACGCCGCCTGTGGAGTCGCCTCCGATAGCGGCCGGCCCGGTGCCCGATCTTGATCAGACTCCGGTTCCCGCGCAGCCGGAGCCGATGGCCCCGGACTGGCCGGGTGAAGAGGCTTGGAACCAGCAGCACGGCGGTCTGCCGACCGAATATGACCCGGGTGATCCGTCCGGATTCGACCTGCTGTGATCTGCGGCCGCCGGCCGACCCCACGTCGTTTGACGTGGGGTTTTCTTTTGCTGGGGGATGGTCCCCGTAGACCCCTAATCCCCTAATCGGACACCCCGAAAAGCCCCATCGGGGACTGGGGCAAAAGGGGCGGAAGCCCCGTTTCGATGCAGTCTCGGCGGCCATACCGTGGGTTTCAGATTGCCGGACCGACCGGCAAGCAAAGCTACGAAAGGGCTCACCATGATCGCTCTCATCGACTGGATCCTGAACCTGTTCCGCAGCGAGGACGTCGCCCGCGCATTCGTTGCCGCACCGGAGCAGACCTTGCGGGATGCCGGCCTGGCCGGCGTCAGCGCCGCGCAGTTGTCCTCGGTCGCGGCTACCGCCGTGCCCGGTCTGGTGCTCGGCGGCGGGGACCCGATCCTCGGACTGCAGCGCGCGGTGGCCAACCAGTACGGTTTCGCCCCGGCATACGCCCCGGAGTTCACACCCTCCTACGCCCCGTCCTACGACCCGGTCTGGAATTCCTCGCCGACTTTCGCTCCGGCGCCGACGTTCGCCCCCGAGACCAGTACCGAGCTGGCCAGCCGAAACAACACCGACGTGGACGTGCCTCTGTTCAGCCCGAACCAGGACGCCGGCGCCAACGCCCAACAGGGCGCCTTCAACCTCGGCTTCGGTGACATCACGCTGGGCAGCAAGACCACCCAAACCGCCACCAACGGTGGGGTGGTCGTCGGCGCCGACGCCAATGGCGACATCGTCAGCGGCGACGGGGCGGTGCTCGGCGACGCCAACGCCGTCACCAATGGGGACATCCGGGCCGACTACGGTTCGAACATCTCAACCGGGCAGGACAACGTGATCCGCGATGCCGGCACCACCGCCGGCGGCGACGTCATCGCGACCGGTGAGTCCGGTGCGGTCATCAAGGGGGCGGACAGCAGCGTGCACAACGGCGCTTCGGTCGGCGGTGCGCAGACCACCACGACGGTGGGTGGCTCCGGCAACACCGCGACCGCCGATGGGCGGGAGTCCACCATCACGACGGTGACCAGTACGACCACCACGACCACCGACAGCTCGGACAATTCCGTGCAGGAAACCGTGATCACCGACAGTTCGACCCACGACTACTCCGATCACGCGCTGTTCGACGCCAGCCGGGACACGACGCTGCTCAACAGCGAACTCGACAACAGTGCCGATCTGTCGCTGGCGTCGGGTAACCATCTGCTCGGACTCGGCCTCTAGCCGCGGGCAGACGGCGCGGCGGGTACCCGGAACCTCCCTCCCCCGGGTCCCCGCCGCGTTCGTGTGTCCAACACA
Organism: uncultured Mycobacterium sp.; assembly: GCA_964598975.1. Taxonomy (GTDB): domain Bacteria; phylum Actinomycetota; class Actinomycetes; order Mycobacteriales; family Mycobacteriaceae; genus Mycobacterium. Next base: position 7,485 of record CAZRFC010000011.1, read on the forward strand.
TACCGTTGGGTTCTTGGAGGGAGGTCAGTGGATCATCCGGAGGGAGGTCAGGTGAGCCAGCCGCAGGACCGGCGCCAGGTCGGTGTGATCGTCGAGTTGATCGACCACACCCGCAGCATCGCTGATCTCAACGACCGGACCGACTTGTCGGACCGTCTCGCGGCGGCGCGGGAGCGGATCACCGATCCGCTGGTCCGGGTGGTCATCGCCGGACAACTCAAGCAGGGCAAGAGCCAGTTACTCAACTCCCTGCTGAATCTGCCCGTCGCCCGGGTCGGCGACGACGAGAGCACCGTGCTCGTGACGGTCGTCGGTTACGACGATCACCCGTCGGCCCGGATCGTCGTCGCCGACGGTCACGGGGGCGAAGAGGCGGTGCCGGTTCCGGTCGCCGATCTGCGAACCGACCTTCGCCGCGTGCCGGAGGCCCGCGGCCGGCGGGTGGTGCGGATCGAGGTCGGCGCCCCCAGTCCGCTACTCAAGGGCGGCCTCACCTTCATCGACACCCCGGGCGTCGGCGGCCAGGGTCAGCCGCACCTGTCTGCCATGCTCGGCCTTCTGCCCGACGCCGACGCCGTGCTGTTCGTCAGCGACGCGAGCCAGGAATTCACCGAACCGGAGATGCGGTTCATCCGCCAAGCGACCGAGATCTGCCCGACGGCCGCCGTCATCGCCACCAAGACCGACCTGTACCCGTTCTGGCGGCAGGTGGTCGAGGCCGACAATGCGCATTTACGCCGAGCCGGCCTGGACATTCCCGTGATCCCCGCTTCGTCGCTGCTGCGCAGCCACGCAGTGGCCACGGACGACAAGGAACTCAACGAGGAGTCCAACTTCCCGGCAATCGTGAAGTTCCTGTCCGAGAAGGTGCTCTCAGGCGACAAAGATCGCACCCGCGATCACGTGATCAGCGAAATCCGCTCGGCTGCAGAACATCTGAGTCTTTCGGTGGGATCGGAACTGTCCGCCCTCAACGATCCCGACCAAGCCCGGCGGCTGACCGCCGACCTGGAACGACGTAAGCAGGAGGCGCAGGAAGCGCTGCAGCAGACCGCCTTGTGGCAGCAGGTCCTCAGCGACGGCATCGCCGACCTGACCGCCGACGTCGACCACGATCTACGCGCCCGATTCCGGGCGATCACCCAGCAGGCCGAGGAGGTCATCGACTCGCTCGACCCAACATTGCACTGGGCGGAGATCGGCGCGCAGGTCGAGGACGACATCGCCAACGCGGTAGGCGACAACTTCGTGTGGGCCTACCAGCGCGCCGAGGCCCTCGCCGCGGAGGTGGCCCGCACGTTCGTCGACGCCGGCCCGGACATGGTCAAGATTCCTGAACTGAGTGCCCGGGAGATGGCCGCGGGAATGGGTCGGCTCAAATCCCTGGCCCGGCTGGAATCCAAGCCGATCGGCAAGGGGCACAAGGTGATCACCAGCATGCGCGGCTCCTACGGCGGCGTGCTGATGTTCGGGATGCTGACGTCCGTGGCGGGAATGGGAATGTTCAATCCCATCTCACTGGGCGCCGGACTGCTGCTCGGCCGTAAGGCCTACCACGAGGACATGGAGAACCGCATGCTGCGCGTTCGCAACGAGGCCAAGACCAATCTGCGCAGGTTCGTCGATGACGTGCTGTTCGTGGTCACCAAGGAGTCGCGTGACCGGTTGAAGAACATCCAGCGTCAACTGCGTGACCACTACCGCGAGATCGCCAACCAGACGACGCGATCGCTCAACGAGTCGCTACAGGCCACCCTCTCCGCCGCCCGACTCGAGGAAGCCGACCGCAGTACCCGGGCGCGTGAACTCGAACGCCAACTCGACATCCTCCGGCAGGTGATCGGCAACTCCGAAAAGCTGACTGCCAGATGAATGTTCGGGGGATCCTTGAGGCGATACGACGGGTCTACCAGAGGGATCCGGTCTACCGGCAACGCACCGAAGTACTCGCCGAACTGCACCGCATCGGCGCGCGCCTCAACGAGCCGATCCGGATTGCGCTCGCCGGCACGCTGAAATCCGGCAAATCCACCCTGGTCAACGCACTGGTCGGAGAGTGCATCGCACCCACCGACGCCACCGAGGCCACCCGGATCGTCACCTGGTTCCGTCATGGCCCCACCCCGAGGGCAGCTGCAAACCTCGCCGGCGGCGGCCGGATGAATATCCCGATCAGCCGGTCCGCCGACGGAGGGCTGACCTTCGATTTCGCGACCGTGGACCCCGCTCGAGTGGCCGATATCGACGTCGACTGGCCGGCCGAGGAACTGGCCTACGCCACCATCATCGACACTCCCGGGACCTCGTCGCTGACCCGCGAGGTCTCCGAGCGAACCCTGCGGTTGCTGGTACCGCCCGACGGCGTTCCCAGAGTCGACGCGGTGGTGTTCCTGCTGCGCACCCTCAACG
>CAZRFC010000011.1:9903-26554 GCA_964598975.1 uncultured Mycobacterium sp.
CGCTGCGGATGTCGCGCTGCTCAAGCAGATCGGCGAGTTGGTCGGCGGAGCCGCCGGTGCACTCGGAGTGATAGGTGTGGCCTCCCGTGCCGACGAGATCGGTGCCGGCCGAATCGACGCCATGCTCTCGGCCGAGGATGTCGCCCGGCGGTTCACCGCCGAACTCGACCGCACCGGCTCCTGTCAAGCCGTGGTCCCGGTATCAGGTCTGCTGGCGCTCACCGCCCGGACGCTGCGCCAGAACGAGTTCGACGCACTGCGGAAACTCGCCGACGTCGATGCCGCCGAACTCAACAAAGCGATGCTGAGCGCCGACCGGTTCATGCGCGAGGATCCGGCACTGCCGGTGGATTCCGCCACCAGGGCGAAGCTTCTGGAGCGGTTCGGAATGTTCGGGATCCGGTTGTCGCTGGCCCTGCTACGGGCCGGTGTCGCCGATGCGGCGACCCTGTCCGACGATCTGTTGGAACGCAGCGGTCTGATCGCCCTTCGGGAGGCGATCGATCAGCATTTCGCGCAACGCGCCGACCACCTCAAGTCTCATACCGCCCTGATCGGCCTACGCAGGTTCGTCGAGCGCTACCCGACCCCGGCGACACCGCGCATCGTCGCCGACCTCGATCCGCTGCTCGCCGATACGCATGCCTTCGAGGAACTACGTCTCCTCAGCCAACTGCATTCGCGGCCAACCACATTGACCGACGACGAGATCGCTTCCCTGCGGCGCATCATCGGCGGTTCGGGTACCTCGGCGGGCAGTCGCCTCGGGCTGACCGACCTGAACCCACACGACGGTCCCCGTGCGGCACTCGCGGCGGCCCAGCGCTGGCGGCGCCGTTCGGAACACCCGCTCAACGATCCCTTCACAACCCGGGCCTGCCGCGCAGCGGCGCGCAGCGCCGAAGCGCTGGTGGTTCAGTACTCCCGTGGGGCCTGAGCTCAGCCGTCCGCGGGAGGCTCGAGCAGAGTCGGACGAGTCGGTCGCGGCCAGTTCGGGAACAGTGGCTTGGTCGTCGTCTCGGTGACCGTGGTGACCGACGTGGTGACCGATGTGGTCGTGGACGGCGTCGGCGCCTCGGTGGTGGTTGGCGCCGCACTGGTGGTCGGTGTCACCGTTGTGGTCACTGTGGTGGGCGGCGGCGGGGGTGGTGCCGCGGTGGTGCTCGGCGACGGGGCGGCGGTCTGGTTCTGGGTTTCGCCGTTGGGCTCGGATGTGGGCGCCGAGGACGTCGTCGTTACCACACTGCTCGAGGTGACCGCCGGGCTCTGCGAGCTGCCGGCGGTGGTGAATTTCACCACCGCGTACACCAGCAGTGCCAGCACGGCGGCAGTCAACACGCCGAGGCCGACCAGCACGACCGGACGCTGGTGCCAGGGGGTCGGCTGGGGTGCCGGGGTTGGATAGCGGCCGGTGTCCCCGACGGGCGCGGTGGGTGCGGTGTACCCGGTCGGCGGCCCGTACTCGCTGTAGGCCTCACCGCTGGTTCCGCCGTAGTTGGAATACTGGGTCGGTTCGCTCTCGGAGTAGTTGTCCGGGTCGTCGGGATAACCGTTACGCGCCACGTGCACCGATCCTAGTGGCTTGCTAGCGGGCTGTGGTGAACCGCGGCATGACCTCGGCGGCGAACAGTTCGAGATGGTCATGCAGGCCATGGGGGTCGGAGAAGTCCACGATCTGCAGATAGACCCGTTGCACTCCGGCCTCGGCGAAGGCCGCGAGGCGCTCTGCGATCTCTGCCGGGGTGCCGACCAGTGGGGAGTTCTCCCGCAACTCCTCGACCTCGCGTCCGATCGTCGCGGCTCGGCGGGCGATCTCGGCCTCGTTGCGGCCTGCGCAGACCACGAATGCGGCCGAGTATGTGATGTCCCCGGGATCGCGCCCGGCGGCCTCGAGGGCCGAGCGGACCCGTCCGAACTGGGAACGGGTGAAATCCAGCGTCGGGAAGGCAAGATTGAATTCGGAGGCGAACCGGGCCGCCAACGCCGGTGTGCGCTTGGGTCCGCCGCCGCCGATGACGATCGGTGGGTACGGCCGCTGTACGGGCTTGGGCAGCGCCGGGGAGTCGACGACGCAGTAGTGGTGGCCCGAATAGTCGAACCTCTCACCGACCGGGTTGGACCACATCCCGGTGATGATCTCGAGTTGTTCCCCCAGTCGCCCGAACCGCTCACCGAGGTCGGGGAACGGAATCGCGTAGGCCAGGTGCTCGGCTTCGAACCAGCCGGCGCCGATGCCGAATTCGACTCGGCCGCCGCTCATCTCGTCGACCTGGGCGACCGAGATCGCAAGCGGGCCCGGGTAGCGGAAGGTCGCGGATGTCACCAGGGTTCCGAGCCGGATGGTGGAGGTTTCGCGGGCGATTCCGGCCAGCGTCACCCAGGAGTCGGTCGGGCCGGGAAGGCCCTCGACCTTCATCGCCAGATAGTGGTCGGACCGGAAAAATGCCGAGTAGCCAAGGGCTTCGGCGGACTGGGCGAGTGCCAGTTGCTGCTGGTAGGTGGCACCCTGCTGAGGTTCGGCGAAGACTCGGAAATCCACGCGGTTCAGTTTGTCAGAAGAAATCGACGCGCTCGGTGCTGACGAACATGCCATGTCCGCTGGAGTCGTTGGTGAACGTGGTGCCGGTGCTGTCGGCGGTGATGGTCCAGCCCACCGCCTGGTAGGTGCCGTAGCCGATGGTGGTGGTGGGCATCGCGCCGAGATTGCCCAGTACCCAGCGGTTGCTGCCGCTGGCCGATACCTCGACCCCGTTGGCGTTCTCGCCCTCCAGAACCGGGGAATCGGTGAACTCCGACTCGCAACCAACGGTATCGGCCGAGATCTGGCAGCGGGTCTTGCCCGAACGGGTCTCGATGTAGACGTAACCGTTGGAATTGGGCTCCAGGGTCTGCCCGCCGACCGGCTGCTCAGGCGTGGAGGTCGCGGGCTGGCTGGGCTCGGTGCTGGGGGGTGACGTGGGCTGGGTCGGGCGGGGGGTGGAGAAATCGGGCTCGGTGCCGTTGCCGCAACCGGGACAGCTGGCCACGCCGTCGACGGTGGTGCTGCACCCCGCCAACACGGCGGTCACCAGGCAGGCAGCTGCCACCGCGACTCGGCCGCCCTTGGAGATGCGCACCCGACCAGAGTACGCATCTGGTGCCTGGAGTTACTGGAGTGACTCGCGGGACGTCATTTGACGGTCACGTTGACCGAGAAGACCCAGGAATCCTTCTCTCCGCCCGGCCATGGGCGCCCGTAGGTGGTGGACACCGTGGAATTGCCGACTCCGGTGGCCTGCAGCATCCAGACTTCACTGCCTGATGCGCCGGGTCGATCCTGCTTCGGCGCGATGACTTCGTGACCGGTCTGGGTGAGCACCTTCGGGTCGGAGATCAGTAACTTCTCCTCCCACTTGAACCCGGTGGACGGATTCGCCCCGAGGCTGACCTGAAGGAAATCCCCGACCGCGAGGCTGGCGCTGCGGCTGATCTGCTTCTGGTTCAACAGATCGTCGTAGGAGATCTCGATCGTGGTGGTCTGTGGTTCCGACGCTGATCCCGACTTCGGCTCTTCGGCCGTGCTCGAGCACGCCGCCAGTGGCACCGCGATGATCGACAGGGCCGCTGCTAAGCGATGTTTCATGATCGACTCCTTGTGAAGAACTGGCGGGTCCGGTACAGGTAGGACGGTATTCGGCGGGCGGGAACCGGACGCGGCCAATCGTCCGCCCGGAAATACGCGTCCGAACCACCGTCAACGAAAACTACACTGCCGCAGAGGAAATCGGCGGAATCCGACAACATGAACACAACCCAGTCGGCGAGTTGCCCGGCATCGCCGAAGCCGCCGATCGGCACCGGGAAGCGCCGGATGTTCTTGGCCTCGGCCGGAGTCGCGAGTTGGCGTTCCAGCATGGGTGTCATGATCGCGCCCGGCGCCAGCGCATTGAGCCGGATACCGGCCCCGGCCCACTCCGGTGTCACCGCGTGCCGGCGGACCCACCGGCTCACCGCGATCTTGGACGCCGCATACGCCATCGGGGGCGCGGCTGGCCCGAGCAGCCGATAGGTGCGCAATGCCTTCTCGGCGTCCCCGGCCAGCAGCGCGCGCACCGCCCGACCAGGCACCGCGGGCACCGTGGTCGTCGAATTGCTGGAGAAGACGACGACTTTGGCCCGGTCCGCGGCGGCCAGCGCCGGCCGCCAGGCTTGCAGAAGTTCCACCACCCCGAAGTAGTTCACCTCGGTGATCAGCCGCTCCGCACCCTTGGTGGGGCCCAGACCGGCGGCCAGGACTGCGCCATCCAGTCTTCCTCCGCACCGCTCGAGTACCGTGTCGGCAGCCGCCCGCCGACCGGCCGCCGTCGACAGGTCGGCCAGCACGGCGGCGCCGGCGATGTCGATCTCGATGACGGTGTGGCCGTTGCCGTTCAGTCGCTCGACAACGGCCCTGCCCATGCCGGATGCCGAACCGGTGATGGCATAGGTGCCCACGGTGACGGGGTTCTAGACCAGCGCCGAACCTTCCCCGGACTTCGTTCCCGTGGTCCAGAACTCGTTCAGCGGTGCGGCGAACTTGTCGTTGTTGGTCAACGTCGGCAGGCCCAGGGAGTCCTCGATGAACCGCAGCAGGCTGTAGTGGTTGTAGTGGTTGGTGGCGGTGAAGGCGCCGGCACGCATCCCGGCGTCTATCGCGCCCTGCGACGGGATGACCACGAACACGACCCGGTTGCCTTCGTTGCCGAAGTTCAGCGAAGTGTTGTTGTTGTCCTCGTCGAAGGTCACGACCAGCGCCGACTTGCGGGTGGGGTCATTCCACACCGCGGAGTTCAGCACCACCGGAACGTTCTCCGAGAGGAACTCGTCGAGTGCCGGGATGTTGTACGGGTTGCCGGGCGTCAGCTGGCTCAGTGCGAACTTCAGCATGCCCCAGGGGAAGTCGACCGGGCCTTCGCCGTTGAAATCCTCGTTGGCGGCGAACCAGGCGTAGTTGGGCGCGGTATCGACGGACTTCAGATCCTCGGCCATCTGCTCCAGCGGAACGATGTTCGCCAGTGCTGCGGGGTCGTTGGCGATGGACTTGAACGCCGGGAAAGGCAGTTGGTCGGGGGAGTAGTCGCCGCTGGCGACCAGCGGACTGGCTCCTGGCTGCAGGCTCTGCGCATATCCCTTCCACGTCTTGCCGGCCTCGGTGATGTTGGACACCAGGGTCGTATCCGCGTCGATGCACGGGGTGGCGCAGTTGTAGGTCAGGCCGAAGTCGGTGCCGCCGATGACCGGGTAGTAGTTCGGCAGGCTCGGGTGGGTCAGGCCGTAGTAGCTGTTGGCGTGTCCGTAGGCGTTGATGAGGCTGTTGATGAAGGGGGCCTTCGAGCTCCCGACGATGTCGTCGTAGCCCTTGTTCTCCATGTACACCATGAAGACGTGGTCGAGTTCGCCCACCGTCGATACCGGCGGGGTCGGATCCGGCGGGGCGGGCAGGTCCGCTCCGACGGAGAAGGCGATGTTGTCCGCGAAGGCGTAGTTGTAGGCGAAATCCACGCCGCCGAGCAGCCACGGGATCCCGAGGGTCGCGAACTGGCGGTCATCGAGCGTGACCGAGACTTGCGCGTAGCGGGTCCCGATCGGGAGTTCGCCCGAGGTCGAGCGTTGTTTGAACCCGGTCTGGAACCAGCGTTCGAGTGCGCCGACGGGGCGCAGTCCGGCACTGTCGAGATAGGTCTTGTTCGCGTCGAGGAAGTCGACCTTCACCGATGCCGCGGACGTGTCGAAGAGGTAGCCGCCGAGCCAACCGCTGAGATTGAACGTCGTCGTGCCAGAGTCGATGTCGGCGGACACCCCGCTCAGATCGACGGTCTGGGTCAGAGTCGCGGTGGCCACGTCGCCACCTCCGAAGAACTGGTTTCCGCCGTCGGCCGGTCCGCTCTTGGCCTTGGGGTATCCCAGGAAAGACGGGAGGTTCGGCATCGGGAAACTGGTGCCGATCGGCCAGAAGTTGCGCGGCGCGCCGTATTCGATCACCGTCGGGGTCCCGGTCAGTGTCCAGCCAGGGATCGTGACGGCGCTGTAGCCGGACAGTGACGGATCGCCGAGTTCCGCCCCTGGATTGACCAAAAGGTTCGGTCGGCGCGGACGCGAGCGGACTCACCGCGGAGGCGAGGACGGCGGCGCTGTCCAGTACCGGTGGCTCGGTCCCGGCCGGGGGAGCGGGCAGTGGCGGATCGGTCGGGGCGATGGTTCCCGAACCGGTCAGTCGGGCCACCACGCGGGCTACGGCCTGGGTGACCCCCACCAGCAGGTCGCCGTTGAACTGGACGACCCACTGGGTGGCCTGGGCGATGCCGCTGAGCAGGAAGATGTCCTTGTCGACGATCGCCTGAAGTTGGGCGGTGATGTTCTGGGTGAACCCGTCGATGAAGTACGGGATGGACGCGAACACGGTCCGCGCCCCCAAGGCGACGTCCGTGCCGATGTTGGGGTAGCCGTACATCGACAGGGCGTCATTCAGCGCCTGCTTGAGGTCGTCCGGTGTCACGATCCCGGCGCCCTTGGTCTGCAACGGAACGCCGTCGAAGTCCGAACGCTGGTCGATTCCGAACAGACTGACGATGGTGGGTGTGATGTCGGTGTTGGCGTAGCCCAGGTTCTGCTTGCCGTCGTTGGCGTCGTCACCTTCGAGATCGAAGATCACGAAAGACGAAGTCTCATTGGGTGATTGGAAGCCGTGGCCGAAGCCCTCCGACTGCTGGTGGCCGTGGTCGGTGGTGACGATGACCGTCCACTTCTCGCCGGGGTTGGCCAACTCCCAGGCATCCACGGCGTCCATGATCGCCTTGATGTTCTCGCTGGTGTTGATCACCGCGTCCGCGTACTGCTGGGAACCGCCGCCGTGCAGGTGGCCCTCTTCGTCGACCGCCACCTGGTAGGAGAACAGGAAGGTCGACTCCTCGGCGCTCGCTGCATTGATGAGCTCAATGGTCCGTGCCGCGACCGCGTCGTCGGTGTCTTCCCAGGTGTTGGTGAATTCGATGAACTCGTTGATGTCGGCCGGGTAGCCGCCCGCGTCGGCGATGTCGTTGATGTAGCGCCAGTCGGCGATGACGGCGGTGTTGACCGCGGGCTTGTTGTATTCGATGAGATTGAAGACCGTCGGCCACTTCTTGTAGGGCTCGGGGTTGAACAGGTTGTTGATGATGCCGGTCTTGTTGTCCCAGGCTCCGGTGAGGATGGTCGACCATGACGGCCCGGAGATGGTGGTGTGCCCGACCAGGCTGGTCGTACCGGTGATGCCGTCGTCCATCACCGCCCGGAATCCGCTATCGGGGGTGTCATAGGCGTACTGGAGGATCTTGCTCAGGTTGGTGCCGTCGGTGCCGATCAGCAGGACGTGTGTGGGCGGGTCTGCGAGGACTGCGGCCTGAGCCACCGCACTGGCCGCGCGCAACCGATTGTTGGTCCCGGATGTCGCGCTGACCGTCACCGCACTGGCGGGTGCGACGGGTAGGGCCGGCAGATCCGGGAGCAGGGGCAGACGCACGGGTGTCGGTGCGGGGGCCGCGGGCGCCGGAGTCAGCGCCGCCGGGGCGGCGATCGCGGGCTCGACCGCAATTGCGACGGCGGGTGCGGCGGTGGCCGCTGCCGGGGCCGGGCTGTTGTTGCGAGTGACGGTCGTTTCGATCGTGGCCGACACTGCGGGCTCGTTGGCCTCCGACTCGACCTGCTGTGCACCGCCAGTCTTCGGGGGTGCCAATTCGGGTCGATCGTTCTGGGTCTGGTCGCTGGTTTGGTTCCTGGCCGCGCCACGAGCCTGGGACTTCTTGCGGGGCGCATCCGATTCCCCGGTCTGTGGCGCGTTGCTGCCGCGGGAGGTGCCCGCGGCGGCGGGACGCGACCGCTTCGTCGAGGATTTGGATTCCTGGCTCGGGCCGTCGGACGTCGACGTCGTGTTGGTCGTGTCGGCGCCGGACGGATCGGCGTAGGCGACGGCGGTACCGACCGCCGATCCGGCGCCGGCCACCACCCCCGCTACGGCTGCACCGAGAAAAACCTGCTTGATCGTGGTCACGACATACACCCCTGAAAAGCCATGGATTTGAATAGCGATTTGCAGGCGACGCTAGTTGCTTCCACGGGCAGACAACAGGATTTTCCGCAGATCCGGTGTGGCGAAAGTCCCGACTGCGAGGGCCTTTCGTCAGTGGTCCCGAATTGACGTGGGCAAACAAGTTCACGCCGTGGTCCAATCGGCGATAACGCGCTTCCACACCGGTCGTTGGGATCAACCAATGGGACACGCACGATTCATAGGGCGCCTCGGACCCCTGGCGGCAGCGTTGGGTGTCGGTGCCGTACTCTCCCTCAGCGGTCCGGCGATTGCGTCGGCAGAACCGGCGGACGCCGACCCATCGGTATCGGCTGACCGTCCTGGGGGCGAGCGTACGGCCCGACCGCTTCGGCATGGCCGGGCGATCGACCGGACCGTCAGCCGCCCGAAGGCAGCGGCCGCCGTCCGGGGCGCGAACGATCGTCAGCCGAAGATGCGTCTGAAGCCGGCGCAGGTTTCACCCACCCCGGATTCGGCGCCGGACCTGGCGGCAGCCACCTTCAGCAGTACATCCGGGGTTTCGGTCGCTGCGCCTCGGGCCCGACCCGCGCCGGCGACGGTCATCGCTGCGCCGCCACTCAATGCCGCCGAATCTCTGCACCCGGCGTCGTCGATCGTCCACCCCGGGCCCGCCGCGCTGGGGCGCCGGTGGGCCGCACCCGGATCGATTGCGGGGCTGCTTCCGGCGGGCGGCGTTGACGCCCCGGCGCAGCCGATCGCGCCGTCGATCGCCGACGTGACAGCGGTGGCGTTCGCTCGCCGGGAGACGTCGGCCCGTGCCCGCGGATCCGCCGGGTTGGCATCCCGCTTTCTCAACGTCACCCCGACCATGAACCCCAGCCAGACAGGTCAGGGTGTCAACGGCGTTGTGACGGGCCGGTTGAACGCCATCGACCCGGACAGCGCCGTACTGACTTATGTTGTGACACAAATGCCGATACGCGGCACCGTCGTGGTCGGGGCCGATGGCGGTTACACCTACACGCCGGACCAGGGTTTGGCGGCGACCGGCACCACCGACTCGTTCAGAGTCAGCGTCAGCGACGAGGGCAGCGGATCCCACGTACACGGGTTCGCGGGTTTGCTGAACAGGCTGACCTCCGGTAGGCGGGGCGCAGCAGGTCACACCGCCACCGCCACCATTTCCGTCATGGTGACCCCCTGGGGTCCGGTAAACAATGCTCCGACGGGTGTCGCGGTGGTCGGGTTGCCCAATCCGGTGACCGGGGTGGTGGCCGGTAGTGTCACGGGCGCCGACGCCGATGATGATCCGCTGACCTATTCGGGTCCGTCGTCGACAGCCAAGGGCGCGGTAAGTGTTTCTGCTGCCGGGTCTTTCACCTACACACCGAATTCCGCCGCGCGTCATGGCGCTGCAGCGACTGGTGCCACGGCGGCCGATCGGGCTGATTCGTTCAGCGTCACGGTCAGTGACGGTCGGGGCGGTACGGTGGTGGTGCCGGTCGCGGTGGTGGTCAGTCCGGCCAATGTCGCTCCGGTGCTGGGTGTCACGACGGTGGGAACTCCGGATGCGGTGACCGGGGTGGTGACCGGTCGGGTCAATGTCACCGATGGTGACGCCGATCCGTTGGCGTTCAGTGCGCCGGTGAGCACGGGCAAGGGCGGGGTCGTGGTCAATGCGAGCACAGGGGTTTTCACCTACACCCCGACGGTGGCCGCCCGCCAGAGCGCGGCGGCCCCGGGCGCGACCCAGGCCGACCTGCAGGACAGCTTCACGGTGACCGCGGTCGACGGTCATGGCGGTGCGGTCAGTGCCGTGGTCACCGTTGCGGTCAGCCCGTCGGCGGATCCGGGCACCCCTGCGGTGGCCTTCCCGGGAGCGGAGGGATTCGGAGCCGCCGCGACCGGTGGCCGCGGCGGCAGCGTCGTCTACGTCACCAACCTCAACTCCGACGGACCCGGCTCGCTGCAGTGGGCCATCGACCAACCCGGAGCCAGGTACATCCTCTTCAAAGTCAGCGGCGTCATCGACACCCAGATCCACCTGACCAACGGCAATGTCACCATCGCCGGACAGACCTCACCGGGCGGCATCACGATCCGTGGCTTCGTCACCGACGAGACCCCGTACCAGGACCAGGCGGTACAGGCCCCGGCGGACTTCGCCGAAAACTGGATCCTGCAGCACATTCGGATCCGCCCGGGCCAGGGCGGACCCAGCGACGACGGACTGCGGATCCGCTACACCCGCAACGGAATCGTCGACCACGTCTCCATCGGCAACGCCACCGACGAGGCCATCGAGATCTCCTACTCCCACGACATCACCGTTCAGAACACCCTGATCGCCGAAACCGTCGGGGGCCACTCGCATTACGGCGGGATCCTGATGAACTACTCCAATCCCGCCCACGGATTCGCGCTGGACAATGTGTCGCTGCACCACAACGTGTTCAACCGGATCGAGGGCCGGCTACCGGAGGGCAGTCGGGAATCGATCGCTGCGGCGCGCTCCTACATGAACTTCGAGATGTCGAACAACCTGTACTGGGATCCGAACTTCTTCGTGGCGTTGGGTCCCGATACCGGGTCGGTGACCGACGGCAGGGGTAATCCATACCCGATCTACTGGAACCTCAACGCGGTCAACAACTACTTCCGGGTCCGAAGCGGCTTTCCCTACGGCATGTTCGACGACCAGATCATGCGCACTCCGCTCAACAACCTCTATGTCAGCGGCAACAAGATGAGCCCGTACCCGACCCGTTCGGACTATCAACTGTTCTACTGCTGCAACGACTATCCGTCGCTCGCCGATCCCAACACCTCGTCACAGGTGGCGACCAAGCGTCCGGCGCGCCACCCGTTCCCGGCCATCACCTACACCCCGACCGACCAACTGGTGAACGTACTGCTCAACACGGCCGGGGCTTGGCCCCGAGACCCGATGGACAACCGGCTCATGAGCAGCGTCGCCACCAACACCATCGCCGCCGCGCCGCGTAATACCAACCCGGCCGGGGACGCCCTGCTCACCGCCTACTCCGGCGCGGCGCCCGGCGCGCCCGCCGACACCGACAATGACGGCATGCCCGACACCTGGGAGACGGCCAAGGGCCTCAACCCGAATGTCGCCAACACGAACGCCCACAACCTTTCCTCGGTCGGCTACACCGACCTGGACGTGTATCTCAGTGAACTCTCGGCCAGCCGGGTCACGGGTTGGGCGGGTTGACCCGCCTGGCCCCGGTCGCGATCAGCGCCATGCCGGCGACGCCGATCGCCACCCAGGCCCACGGCTGGAACCAGGGAGCGTGCACTACCACCGCCGTCCGCGTCGGAACCGCCACGTAGTGGTCAACGGTGGAATCAGTTGTCGCGCAACGGACCTCCACCTCGGCAGATCGGCCAGTGGTGTTGGTCCACCCTGCCACGGCGACCGTCTCCTGGCCGCCTGCGAGCACGCCGGTCAGTGACCGGTCGATCCGAACCGGATTCCCGAGCGTGAGCGGGCGGCCATGTCGGGCGGCCGTGCAGGTTCCGGTGGTGGTGCCGGCGATCCCATACAGATTGGTGCCGACCAGAAAGGCCACCAGCGTCTGACCCATCGGCACCGCAACGGTGGTCGACTCGCCCAACGGGGTCGGGCCCGCCTGCAGCCAGGCCGCGGTGAGGTCCTCGGTGGTATCCGGCTGCTGCAGCACAGGAACGACCAGCAGGGTGCCGATCCAACCCAGCAGCGCCATTCCGAGGACGGCAACCCCGGCTGTCACCCGCCGCGTCTCGCCCGCCATGCGCCCAGATTATGGGTCAGCGTGCGATGGAGAACACCGCGATCGGGGATAGCCTTTCCGGTATGACGCGTGTGGAGGTCTTTGCCGATGTCCTGTGTCCGTTCACCCACGTCGGGTTGCACACGCTGATAGACCGGCGCACCGAACGCGGCCTCACCGGCCCTCGACTGCGGATCCGCTCCTGGCCGCTGGAACTGATCAACGGCAAGCCACTCGATGCCCACCACGTTGACGCCGAGATCGCGGCGCTGAAGGAATCGGTGCGCCCCGATCTGTTCGCCGGGTTTTCGGTCGAGAACTTCCCGAAAACCTCCATGCCCGCGTTCGCACTGGCTGCGGCCGCCGAGCAGACAGGTGACGACGCGCTCTGCGAGGAAGTCGGCATGGGGCTTCGCGACGCGATGTTCGAGAGGGGCCTCGACATCGGCCGGGCCGAGGTTGTGGAAACCCTCGCCGCGCGATTCGGGCTGCAGCCACTGGATCGCCAGGCTGCCGAGGCCGCGGTGCGGGCAGACTGGGACGAGGGCAAGCGTCGCGGCGTGGTCGGCTCGCCGCACTTCTTCACTGAAGACGGCGGTAGTTGGTTCTGCCCGGGCCTGGCCATCAGCCGCGACGATGTCGGCAACTTCATCGTCGCCTGGAAGGAAGGCAATGCGGCCTTCGTGGAACGAGTCTTCGCGTGACGAATCCGCCGAACGCCGGTGATTTACGGCGGTGGCGCAAACATCTGGCCAACGAACGGGCGGAAGCCGCGGTCTATCGCGACCTGGCGCTCAAGCACGACGGTGAAGAACGCGAGATTCTGTCCTCGATCGCCGCTGCCGAGGAGCGTCACGAACAGCATTGGCTGAATCTGCTCGGTGATCAGGCGGGTCCGCCGGTGCGGGCCGATCTGAGCACCCGCGCGCTTGCCTTCATGGCCCGCCACTTCGGCTCGGTATTCGTGCTCGCCTTGGTACAGCGCTTCGAAGCGCGCGCCAGCTATGACGACGACGCCGACGCCACCCCCACCATGGTCGCCGACGAGCAGATCCACGAGGAAGTCATCCGGGCACTGGCCGCGCGGGGGCGGGATCGGCTCTCGGGCAGCTTCCGGGCCGCGGTTTTCGGGGCCAACGACGGACTGGTGAGCAACCTGGCGTTGATCCTCGGCGTAGGGGCCAGCGGCGTGGGCAACCACACCGTTCTGGTGACCGGCCTGGCCGGCCTGTTCGCCGGCGCGCTGTCGATGGGGGCCGGTGAGTACGTGTCGGTGAGTTCGCAGCGCGAGCTGCTGGAGGCCTCGGCGCCGAGCCCCAACGTCGCCTCCGCCCTGACGCAGTTGGACGTCGACGCCAACGAACTCGAGTTGGTGTACCGGGCTCGCGGCATGAGTGCAGATGAGGCCAAGGCGCACGCCGCCGAGGTGCTGCGCGAGGCGGGCGCGGCGGATCACCAGACCGCCGGCCACGGCATGGAACGTCACGAAGCGATCGGCACCGGACTCGGGGCGGCGGTGTCCAGCTTCCTGTTCTTCGCGACCGGGGCGCTGATTCCGGTACTGCCCTATCTCTTCGGCGTCGAGGGCCGGGCCGCGATGGTCGCAGCCGCTGTACTGGTGGGTATCGCGCTGCTGGCGACCGGGGTGATCGTGGGACTGCTGTCGGGGGCGCCACCGCTGCGACGGGCCTTGCGGCAGTTGATGATCGGCTACGGGGCAGCGGCGATCACCTATGTGCTGGGACTACTGGTCGGCGGCGGGGTCGGTTAGGCGCCGCCACCCCCCGCTTCTTCAGCGTGGAGATCTTCAGCGGAATGTCGGCCCAGCGGATCTCTTCTCATTGGGGATGCGTGGCCAGATACTCGCCGACCGGAATCCGTTGCGGCTGGGCATATCCGATCGGCAAGAGCACGTCACCGGCAGTGGTGTAGTAGTACACCTCCCAGCGGTGATAGGCGCCGAAGGCGGCCGGGTCCGCGGCCATGATGGCGGCATAGTCGGTGACCGCGTTCACGTACTCGTTGGCATGGTTGTAGGCGTAGATGGCACGACCGGGATTGGTCGCAAACCCGCTGTCGGCCAGGTATCTGCCGGCCGCCATGATCGAGTCGCGTGGTGAATTGACGTCGGTCCCGTTTCCGTAGGCGGCCCAGGTTTCCGGCATGAACTGCATCGGCCCCTGGGCGCCCGCGGAGCTGAGGCCGGCGATGCTGCCGAACTTGGTTTCGATCAGATTGATCGCCGCGAGGTAATTCCAGCCCACGCCGGTGGCCGCCTCGGCCTCGCGGTAAAAGCCGAGCAGATCGCCGGCCGGTGCCGACGGGATGATGCGCCAGGCCGGCAGGGTGTCACGGACCGGGGCCATCGCGGTCAACTGCCGGCGGGCGCTGACATTGCGGTCGTAGACCAGCGACAGCGATGCCGGAATCAGCGGCTTGATGATCGGATCCCACTCGGGGTTGCGTCCGATGGCGCGGTAAGCGGCCTGCTGGCGACGCGCGGCCGCCACAAGCTCGGCCTCGGTGGTGGACGGATTGCGAAGTGCCTGCTCGTCGGCGACCAGGTCGGCACCGATCTGCGCCGGGCTTGACGCCAGCTTTGGCTGGGCGCCGCCTGGCGCGGGCGCCACGGTGGTGTCCATCTTGGTGATGGGGGCGGTGGTGACGGATGCGGAGGCCGGAGGGGCGGAGGCATCAGGGGAGGTCGGCTGGGCACACCCCGCGAGGACAAGCCCGACGACCGCGAGCGCGGCGGGGGCGGTGGGTGGGCGCTGAGTCCTTGGACGCCGCACTGATAACCCCTTTTCTTCGTGTCGAATGTGCAAGCGACTGTAGCGCGCGCCAAACCGCACAAAGGTTTGCCGTGCAGTAGTGTCAAGACCGCTAACCATCCGCCGGTCAGCGACGACAAGCGGGCTAGCCCGGCCTGCGCTTCTGGCACACCGGTGTTAACGTAGGCGAAAATTCAATGACGAGAATGACGAGAGGGAATGGCATGGCCAACACCCGTTTGATTTCGGCGATTGTGGCTGCGGGCTTCATCGCCGCTGGGGTCCCGGCGGGCGTCGCCTGGGCCGGCGGCCCGGGTGGAACCGTGGAGGACAACCCCGCCGACGACATCTCCGTGGCGGTCGGCACCGGCGCCTTCGTCGGTGAGCTGGACGGCTTCACCGCGACCGGCGACACCAATGAAGAGGCTTCGGCTGCGGTGCTGGCAATGTGCAACGCCGCCGGCGGCGTGGACTGCACGGTCGACGAGGTCACCAATGACAATCTCTGCATCGTTTCGGTCGCCGATGACAACACCGACGTTATCGCCGGCGGCGCCGGACCGACCATCGAAGCTGCGGTAGCCGACGCCTACGCCCGCGCCGCGGCCAAAAACACGCCGATGACTCCGGGTGCGCCCGTCGTCGTCTCAGCGTGCCCCTAGACAGTCGAGCCAAATCCACAGACCATCCCGGGCGCCAGCCCGAAAGGGGAAAGACATATGAAACTTCGCAGCAAGACAGCAGTGGTGCTGGCTGGTCTGACGGTGGCCGCCGGAGTTGCGGCCCCCACGGCCGTCGCTCGCCCGACCTGCCAGAGCACCGACTTCAAGACCATCTGCTCGACCAACGGCAGTACGTCGATCAAGGCCCGGCCGGGAACCGTGGCGCCTCCGGGCAACATGCCGCACATCCCGTGGCTTGGTGTCGCGGGCGGACGTCGCTGAGTTCTCCCGCTTTCGGGTAGCTGGCGGGTACTCTGTGTGACCAGGCTGAATGTCCTGTCACACAAGGGAATCCGTTCGTATGCCCGAAACATGCTGTACCGCTAGAACTTTCTTCGCCATGGGGCGGGGCCGGTGAGTTCACACTTCGCCGTCCTCGCCTCATTGGCGTTGGCGATCTTCTTCAGCCCCGAAACGCTCGTGCTCGGCCTGCTCATCGCCGGGGACAAGAAAGTGCCGCGGTTGGCGGCTGCGGGTTTCGCGGTCGGCGGCATCCTCGGTATCGCCTTCGCAACCGGAATCGGCCTGTGGATCGCGCATGCGTCAGGTGCCGACAGCCACGTCGACTCCCACCACGGCTGGCCCAGCTTCGTTGTCCGGGTCGCCATCGCGGCCGCGTTGATCACCATCGGTACCCGCCGGGCGATCAACGCCGTTCGCAAGCGGCCGATCGCGGACGTTTCGCTCGCCGCAACGCCGGAACACAAACCCAACGCCGTCCGAGCCGCGCTGACCCGACGATTCCCGGGCTTGGACCCCGAGGCGGACCTGCCGGTGCCGCGGCGCGTCATACGTGCCGTGCTGGCCGGTTTCACCATGTGCGGTCTGCACCCCAAGGTCTTCCCGATCGCCATCGCGGCCGGACATCAGATCTTTCAGATCACTCAGCCCGGGCAGCGCACCCTCGGCATCGTGATGTTCGCGGTGATCTCGGTGGTCCCGGCCCTGCTGCCGCTGGTGATCGACCTGGTCAACCCGGGCGCGACGGCCCGCATCAAGGCCGGCTACGAACGGATCATGAAGGTGCACGGACGGTGGATCACCGCTGCGCTGTTGCTGGTCGCGGGTGCCTATGTCGGCTTCGAGGCCATCAAGGACATGCCCGGCCGGTAGGCCCGGAAATAAATCGAGCACCGTGGCGGTTACGCCTACTGACAACTTGAGCGCTCCACACTCAACTGTGGGTTGACAGCGAACCTCGTCTCCCGCAAGCTTGAGTCCGGTCCGCTCAGACCAACAGTGTCTGTCCGAAGAATGATCTGTCTACCAGGAGGAATACAAACATGGCTCGTGCGGTCGGCATCGACCTCGGGACCACCAACTCCGTCGTCTCGGTCCTCG
>CAZRFC010000012.1:0-5969 GCA_964598975.1 uncultured Mycobacterium sp.
CCCAGCGTCTCCCACTGGGCGAATGATGCTGGGCTGCCTGATCTTTCCGGTTGCGTCGGTTGTTCGACACCGATTCGGGTGCTGGTGTTCCGCGGCTGGAACACCGCACTGGCCCCGGCTAGCAGTCCACGGACCAGCACCCCGTTGATCAGCGTGACGATCAGGACGACCACAATCGCGGTTCCGATGAACGTCGCCACCTCGTCGTTGATATCCCAGCGGCGGATCATCAGCCGAGCCAGCGCTCTGATGGCGTCCTTGACCAACCGGGCCGCCGCGATCAGCACGGCCCCGACGCCCAGTGCAACCACAACGGTCCGCAGGTAGGTCCCCGTGGCCGGACCCTCGATGCCCATGATTGCGGCGACCTGCCGTTGCCAGGCCGCCGCGGGGACCACCGTCAGCAGGCTGGCACCGACAGCGAGGACGACGACGGCGGCGTGTAGTGCGAACCGCCACCGTCGCGGCAATGGCCACCAGTCGCGGCCGCGCAAAGCCAGGGCCCGAACGACCGCGCTGAGTAGCACCCCGATCCCGTATCCGATGGCGGCGTTGATGCCGCCGATGATGCCGCCCATCACCCAGTCCCGGGGCAGCAGCGAAGGAGTCAGCGACAGGCAGAAGAACACCGCGGCCAAGAGCACGCCGGTGAAGTCCAGGCGAACCAAACTCCACGCCCAGGACAACACCGACTCCCGCGTCATCCGAAAAGCCTGGGCAGCACACCTTCTGATGTGCTGCGCAGTTCCTCCAATGTGACGCTGAAAAGTCCCTGCACCTCGAGGCAATCCGACCCTTCATCGGAGACGCCGATGCGGGTGGCGGGCAGTCCGCGCGCTTCGCACATCGCCCGGAATCGGCTCTCCTCGGTGCGCGGAACTGCCACCAGCGCACGGCCCGCGGACTCCGAGAACAGGAACACGAACGGATCGACGTCTTCGGGAAGTACGATGCGGCAACCGGTTTCGCCGGCCAGTGCCGCTTCCACGATGGCTTGTATCAGGCCACCCTCGCTGAGGTCGTGGGCGGCCGAGGCCAGTCCGTCACGGGACGCGGCGACGAGGACCTCGGCGAGTAACTTCTCCTGTGCCAAGTCGACTTTGGGCGGCAGGCCGCCGAGATGCTCGGCGGTGACCTGCGCCCAGATCGAGCCGTCGAACTCGTCCCGGGTTTCGCCGAGCAGTAACAGCGTCTCCCCCGGTTCGTTGCCCAGACCGGTGGGAAGTCTCCGTCGTACGTCATCGAGGACGCCGAGGACTCCCACCACCGGGGTGGGCAGGATCGGGGTGGCTCCGGTCTGGTTGTAGAAGCTGACATTGCCGCCGGTGACCGGGATGCCCAGTGCCGCGCAGCCATCCGCCAGACCACGGACCGC
Source organism: uncultured Mycobacterium sp. (assembly GCA_964598975.1). Classification (GTDB taxonomy): domain Bacteria; phylum Actinomycetota; class Actinomycetes; order Mycobacteriales; family Mycobacteriaceae; genus Mycobacterium. Next base: position 1,376 of record CAZRFC010000012.1, read on the forward strand.
CTGGGCAAACTGCCACATGACGCCCGGGTCCTCCGGTGAGCCGAAGTTCAGACAGTTGGTCACCGCAATGGGCGTCGCCCCGGTAACCGCGACGTTGCGGTAGGCCTCGGCCAGCGCCAACTGAGCGCCGGTATAGGGGTCGAGCTGGGTGTAGCGGCCGGAGGCGTCGGTGGACACCGCGATGCCGCGTCCGGTCTGCTCGTCGATACGCAGCACCCCGCCGTCGGCGTGCTCGGCGAGCACGGTGTTGCCGCGCACGTAGCGGTCGTATTGTTCGGTGATGAACGCGCGACTGCACAGGTGCGGGCTGCCCAGCAGCGCAAGCAGAGTCGCGCGGAGTTCCTCGCCCGTCTTGGGCCTGGGCAGAGTGGCTGAGGTGTCCGCGTTGAGCGCATCCTGGGCCTCGGGGCGGGCCAACGGACGCTGGTAGACCGGGCCCTCATGGGCGACGGTGCGGGGCGGGACGTCGACGACGGTCTCGCCGTGCCAGGTGATCTTGAGCCGGTCACCGTCGGTCACCTCGCCGATCACCGTCGCCAGCACATCCCACTTCCGGCACACCGCCATGAACTTCTCGACGTTGTCCGGTGTGACCACGGCGCACATTCGTTCCTGGGACTCGCTGGAAAGCACCTCGGCGGGCGTCATGTTCGCCGCGCGCAGCGGCACCCGGTCCAGATCGATGGCCATGCCGCCGTCACCCGCGGAGGCGAGTTCAGATGTCGCACAGGACAATCCGGCGCCGCCGAGATCCTGAATACCGACGACCAGCCCAGCCGCGTAGAGCTCCAGGCAGCACTCGATGAGCACCTTCTCGGTGAACGGATCGCCGACCTGGACGCTGGGCAGTTTCTTTCGGCCCGCGCCCGACTCGTCGCCGGAGAAGGTGTCCGAAGCAAGCACCGACACCCCGCCGATGCCGTCCAGGCCGGTGCGCGCCCCGAACAGAACGATCTTGTTTCCGGTTCCGGATGCGAAAGCCAGGTGCAGATCCTCCTTGCGCAACACCCCGACGCACATCGCGTTGACCAACGGGTTGCCCGCGTAGGAGGCGTCGAACACCGTCTCGCCGCCGATATTGGGCAGTCCCAGCGAGTTGCCGTACCCGCCGATGCCTCGGACCACACCGTCAACAACCCGACGTGTGTCGGGCGCGTCGGCCGCACCGAAACGCAACTGGTCCATCACCGCCACCGGGCGGGCTCCCATCGCCATGATGTCGCGGACGATCCCGCCGACGCCGGTCGCCGCACCCTGGTAGGGCTCCACATAGGACGGGTGGTTGTGCGACTCGACCTTGAAAGTGACCGCCCAGCCGTCGCCGATGTCGACCACGCCGGCGTTCTCACCGATGCCGGCCAGCATCCCGGCCCGCATCTCGTCGGTGGTGGTCTCACCGAAGTAGCGCAGGTGCACCTTGGAGGACTTGTAGGAGCAGTGCTCGCTCCACATCACCGAATACATGGCCAGTTCGGCGTCGGTGGGGCGACGGCCGAGAATGTCGCGGATTCGCTGGTACTCGTCGTCCTTGAGCCCGAGTTCCCGGTAGGGCTGCGGGTGGTCGGGGGTGTCGTTGGCGTGCTCGACGGTGTCGACGGTCTGCGTCACGGGGTCAGTCTAGTGAGGGGTCACGGCCGGGGCGCGGCCACGCAGAACGCGTTGCCGTCCGGGTCGGCCAGCACCACCCAACGGAAACCGCCGTCGACCGAATGCCGGCTGGTCTCGGTGGCGCCCAGGCCGACCAGGCGTTGCACCTCGGCTTCGAGGTCCTCGGCCATCATGTCCAGGTGCACCCGGTTCTTGCCGGGCGTCGGGTCGTCGGCGCGCTGGAATCCCAGGGCCGGCCATCCTTCCCGGGCCACCAGGACGAAGTCCGTCCCGGGCAGGTCGACGGTGGCCCCTCCGACCGCCTCGGCCCACCATTGCGCCAGCCGCCGCGGGTCGGTGCAGTCGACGGTGACCATCTCCAGGCTCAGGCTCATCGCGGCTCCAGGAACGCTTGCAGGGCAGCGCTATAGGACGTCACATCGGCCGCACCCATGAGTTCCCGGGCCGAGTGCATTGCCAGTTGCGGCGCGCCTACGTCAACGGTGGGGATACCGGTGCGCGCGGCGGTCATCGGCCCGATCGTCGACCCGCACGGCAGGTCAGCGCGATGCTCGTAGCGCTGCAACGGCACCCCGGCCTGACGACACGCCAGTTCGAACGCTGCGGCGGTGCGCCCGTCGGTGGCGTAGCGCAGGTTGGGCTGAACTTTGAGAACCGGCCCGCCGTTGATTTGGATCAGATGCCCAGGTTCGTGGCGCTCCGGGTAGTTGGGGTGGGTCGCGTGCGCCATGTCCCCGGAGGCCACCATCGACGCGGTCATCAGGCGCAGGAAGTCTTCGCGGTCGCCGCCGCGGGCCAGCACGATGCGTTCCAGGGTGGTGATCAGGAACTCCGACTGGGCTCCGTGGTCAGAGGTCGAGCCGACCTCCTCGTGGTCGAAGAGCGCCAGTACGGGGGTGTCGCCCGTGGGGTCTGCGGCCAGCAGCGCCTCCAGACCGGCGTAGCAGGTGCCCTGGTTGTCCAGTCGCGGCGCGCTGACGAGTTCGTGGTCGGCACCGATGAGCCGGGATGGTTCGAGCACATGGGTCATCAGGTCGGCGGAGAGCAAGTCGTCGGGCTTGACCCCGGCCCGCTCGGCGACCCAGCGGTGCAACGACCGCGGCCGATCGCCCGCGCCCCAGACCGCGTTGAGGTGGCGCTGCGGGTTGAGGCTGACCGAGTTTCGGTCCTCGGCAAGGTGGATGGCCAGTTGGGGTATTCGCAGGACCGGTTCGTCGAAGCGTACGAGACGGTGCTCGAGACCACCGTGTTTGCGGCGCAGAGAGATCCGGCCACTCAAGCCCAGGTCGCGGTCGAGCCACGAGTTGAGCCACGCACCGCCGTAGGGCTGCAGTGCCACCACCTGCCAACCCGCCACCGCACTGTCGGGATGCTGCTTGACCCGCAGATTCGGACTGTCGGTGTGGGCACCGACGATCCGGAACGGAGCCTGATCGGCGGTGCCGTGCCAGGCGATCAGGGATCCGGCCCGCACGGTGAAGAATCGTCCGGCACCGGCGTCGTTCCAGCGGTCGGTCTCGGCCAGTTCGGTGTATCCGGCCTCGCTCAGGCGTGCCGCCACCGTCGCGCAGACATGGAAGGGGGACGGCGAGGCGTCGATGAATTCGCACAGCCCCGGTGCGCCGGCTGATGTGGGCATGGGGACCATCATTGCCCATCACGACCGGTGTAACCGGCTCCGATCGGCAGGATTTTGTCGGCGGTCAGTGGTGTTATAGAACACATGTTCGATCATCTGTTCCGGGACTCCGACGATGCGGCTGTCGTGGCCGCTATCGGCGAGTGCAATGCCGCGGAGGCGGCCGCCGCGGCCCGCAAACTCGCCGCCGTCGCGGAACTGACCCGCCGCCGCTGCGCGGAGGGCGAACATGCGGACTGGGCCTGCGATGACTGGGATGCCACGGCCGCGGAAGTGTCATCGGCACTGGGTGTCAGCCATTCCCGCGCATCGGGCCAGATGCATGTTGCACTCGCGCTGCGGCAGCGACTTCCCCGTGTCGCCGACGCATTTCTCGGCGGGGCGCTGAGCGCGCGTGTCGTCGGCGCGATCGTTTGGCGAACCGCATTGGTGTTGGATCCTGAGGCCCGGGCCGCGATCGACGAAGCCCTCGTTGCGCACGCCGGCCGCTGGGAGTCCTTATCGCAGTACAAGTTGGAGCAGGCGATCGACGTCTGGATCGACAGGATCGATCCCGGCGCTCTGCGGCGTACCCGATACAGCGCCCGCGGCCGCGATGTGTCGATCGGCACGGCCAATCCCGAATCCGGCACCGCGTCGATGTGGGGACGACTGCTCGCCACCGACGCATCAGTTCTGGAGCGCCGCCTGACCGAGATGGCCCGCTCATTATGCGAAGACGACCCGCGCACCATGAGCCAGCGGCGGGCCGACGCACTCGGCGCGCTGGCTGCAGGCGCCCACCATCTGACGTGCCAGTGCGGAAACGACGGCTGCCCGTCGTCGATGCCGGACGGACGCGCCGGCAGTGTGATGATCCACATCCTGGCCGATGAAGACTCGCTGACCGCTGAACCTGACCCGCAGATGTCCGGCGAGGCAGCGCTCATCGCCGATTCCGCGGCATCGGCACCCGGATCGGCCGCACTCGTCGGCGGGGGTGTGGTCCCGACACCGCTGCTCGCCGAGCTGATTCGAGCCGGCGCCAAGGTGCGACACCTACGCCAGCCGCCGGACGCCGCCGAGCCCCAATACCGGCCGTCGACAGCGCTGGACGAATTCATCCGTCTGCGGGACCTCACCTGCCGTTTTCCCAACTGTGACGAGCCGGCTGAGTCCTGTGACGTCGACCATGCAATCCCGTGGCCCTTCGGACCGACGCATCCGTCCAACCTCCGCGCGGAATGCCGAAAACACCACCTGCTCAAAACCTTTTGGACAGGTCCGGACGGCTGGAGCGATGTGCAGTATCCCGACGGAACGATCGTGTGGACTTCGCCGACCGGGCAGACCTACACGACTCGCCCG
>CAZRFC010000012.1:5979-26396 GCA_964598975.1 uncultured Mycobacterium sp.
GCAGCCGACTGCTGTTCCCACAATGGAACACAACGACCGCCGCGCTGCCGAAGCTGTTCGGCCCAGAGCATGATCGCGGCCTAATGATGCCGACCAGGCGACGAACCCGCGAGGCTGACCGTGCCCGACGCATCAAGACCGAGCGTGCACTCAACGACGCTTACGTCGCGGAGCGGAACCGACCGCCACCATTCTGACGAGCGCCTAAACGAGGACCGCATCCAGCGCCGAGTAGAACAGTCCCAGCCCGTCATCGGACGGTCCGGTCAAAGGCTCGGTGGCGTGCTCCGGATGGGGCATCAGTCCGACCACCCGGCCGTTGGCCGAGCTGATACCGGCGATGTCGCGCATCGACCCGTTCGGATTCTCAGCGTAGCGAAACACCACGCGACCTTCGCCCTCGAGTTCGTCGAGCACGGATTCGCTTGCGACGTAACGCCCTTCACCAGACTTCAGCGGAACCAGAAGTTCAGCGCCCCACTCGTAGCGGGAAGTCCACGCGGTGGTGACAGAATCCACCTTCAACCACACGTCACGGCAGATGAAGTGCAGTCCGGAGTTGCGGGCCAGCGCGCCGGGCAGCAGGCCAGCCTCGCACAGGATTTGGAATCCGTTGCAGATTCCCAGCACAGGCATGCCGCGTCCGGCCGCGGCGATGACCTCGGTCATGACGGGCGCGAACTTGGCGATGGCACCGCAACGCAGGTAGTCGCCGTAGGAGAAACCGCCGGGTACGACAACGGCGTCGACCCCCTTGAGGTCGTGATCGCCGTGCCACAGGCTCACTGCCTCCGCACCCGCCAACCTGACCGCGCGGGCTGCATCGACGTCATCGAGGGTCCCGGGGAAGGTGATGACCCCGACGCGGGCGGTCATGCCGGATCCCGGGTGACTGCCCAGTCTTCGATGACGGTGTTCGCCAGCAGAGACTCGGCGATCTCAGCCAGTTCGTCGTCGGTCACCGTGTCGTCCACTTCCAACTCGAACCGCTTACCTTGCCGGACCTCGGAGACGCCGGGATGTCCCAGCCTGCCGAGCGCTCCGACGATAGCTTGGCCCTGCGGGTCGAGGATTTCGGACTTCGGCATCACGGTCACAACTACCCGGGGCACTGGGCTCCTTATGTCGACGGCTGGTGCGCCGCTGATCCTACCGGCGGCTTAGTGGCAGGAGCCGATGTAGGCCGTGCACAGTGGCGCGCCGAGCGCGTCGGCGGCCACCACGACTGCCGTGAGGGCTATCCGCATCCGCGCCTCCCGTGAGCGCGCACAATCGTAGGCATGGAGCTGACACATTTCGGTCATTCATGCCTGCTCGCCGAGTTCGGCGTCGACAGCGGTAGCGCTAGCACGCGGTTGCTTTTCGATCCGGGCAACTTCTCGCACGGATTCGAAGGGCTCACCGGACTCTCGGCAATTCTGGTCACCCATCAGCATCCTGATCACGCCGACCCGGCACGACTGCCGGCTCTGGTGGCAGCCAACCCCCAGGCGGCGCTCTACGCCGACCCGCAGACCGCTGGACTACTCGGCGGAGACTGGCAGGCGGTGCATGTCGGTGATGACCTGATGGTGGACGGTCTGAGGATCCGCGGGGTCGGTGGCCGCCATGCGGTGATCCACCCGGAGATCCCGGTGATCGACAACATCTCCTACCTCGTCGGGGATTCTGAACACCCGGCGAAGCTGATGCATCCCGGCGATGCTTTGTTCGACCCCGGCGAGCCGGTGGAGGTGCTGGCCACCCCCGCAGCGGCGCCTTGGCTGAAGATCTCCGAGGCTGTGGATTACCTGCGTGCGGTCGCGCCCCGCCACGCCGTCCCGATCCATCAGGGCATCATCGCGCCGCCGGCCCGGCCGATCTTCTACGGTCGGCTGACGGAGATGACCGACACAGACTTCCGGGTGCTGCCCGAGGAGAACTCGGTACGGTTCTGAAGATGAGCACAGCGGATCTTCAGCGACTGTTCGGCTTGGGCGGCAAGACCGCTCTGGTCACCGGCGGCACCCGGGGTATCGGGATGATGATCGCCCGGGGACTGCTGCAGGCGGGCGCCTCGGTGGTGATCAGTTCCCGCAAGGCGGACGCCGTCGAGGAAGCGGTTGAGGCGCTCTCGGAGTTCGGACCGGTGCGCGGGGTGGCGGCGGACTTGGCCCGCCAAGAGGACTGCCAACGCCTGGCGGCAGATGTGATGGCGCACAGCGACACCCTCGACATCCTGGTGAACAACGCCGGCGCCACCTGGGGTGAGCCACTGGAAAGTTTTCCCGCCGCCGCGTGGGACCGAGTCCTCGACCTCAATGTCAAGTCACCATTCTGGATGGTTCAAGAACTGCTACCCGCCCTGCGAAAGGCCGGCAGCCAGGACGATCCGGCGCGGATCATCAACATCGGCAGCATCGATGGCATCCACGTCAGCCCGATGCCGACCTACTCTTACTCCGCCAGCAAGGCGGCTATCCATCAGCTGACCCGCGTTTTGGCCAAAGAGCTTGGTCCCCAGCACATCACCGTTAACGCGATAGCGCCGGGGCCTTTCCCGTCGAAGATGATGGCAGCCACCCTGGAGGCCTTCGGCGAGGCGATCGCCGCGTCGGCACCACTGCGCCGCATCGGCCGCGACGACGATATGGCCGGCATCGCGGTGTTCCTGGCCAGTCGGGCCGGGTCCTACCTGAACGGTGCGGTCATCCCGGTCGATGGCGGTATCGCCACCACGGCAAGCGGGACCGCCCGCTGACGAGCGCCGACCACTAGGTCGTCGCCACATCACCCGCCACAGGTACGCGCTCGAAAATGTAGAAATCAGCGAAGCTGGTGTTGTGAAGGTCTCTGGGCTCGTAGGGATACCGGTTCGAGATTTTTTCCGAAAGCCGAAAATCCGGCCGGTTGGCTTCAATCCACCGAGTGAACTCGCGATGCCTGATATGCGGCACGACCCAAGCTTTGTCGACATTGCTCGAATAGATGACGACGTATCTGGTTGCAGCGTCGAAGAGTCGCCGCATGTAGTCCTCGAACACCTCGTCCTCGACGAGGTGGTAGATGACATCCAGCGACAGAGCAGCGTCGGCTCGATGTTCGACCGTGAGTTCGCTGTTGTGCAGGAACCGTTTTGACGGATCCCCGCGGTACTTTTCGCGGCATTTCTCCAAAGCTGTTGGAGACACATCCACGCCAACGTAGCTAGAGTACTCAGCCAGTTCCAGTTGATCCCCGTCGCCGCAACCGAATTCGATGATGGTCTTGATGTTGTTGCCCGCGACAAAGTCGTTGAGTACTTCGGCCTTGAACGCCCGAAGCTTACCGTGCGAACCTGCGCCCGAGTTACCGCCACTGCGGTACACCGTCTCCCAGTACAGGTCGGAGGTCTCGAATCGCGGCTTGCCTGTGACGAGCCGCCACACACGGCTACGCAGACGTCGTACCGTCACCCAAGGAACGGACAAATCACCCAAAGGAGTCTCCAACACTCGCGGCGCCGAACCGGTCCGGGTCCGCGGTCGCCAGCAGCCAAGCGTATTGGAATGCCGCCTCCTTCCATCGTTCGTAGCGTCCGCTGATACCTCCGTGGCCGGCCGCCATCTGGGTGCGCAGTAGCACCGGATTCGTGTCGGTCTTGGTATGTCGCAGTGCAGCAACCCATTTGGCCGGTTCGACGTAGAAAACCCGGGTGTCATTGAGCGATGTCATTGCCAGGATCGCCGGGTAATCCTTGGCTTCGACGTTTTCGTAGGGCGAGTAGGACTTCATGTAGAAGTAGACGTCGGGGTCCTCCAACGGATTACCCCACTCGTCCCACTCGGTCACCGTCAACGGCAGTGAAGGGTCCAGGATCGTCGTCAGCGGGTCGACGAAGGGGACCTGGGCAAGGATGCCGGCAAACAGGTCTGGAGCCATGTTGGCCACCGCACCCATCAACAGCCCGCCCGCGCTGCCACCGAGTGCCACCAGATTCCGCGGCCGGGTCAGGCCGGTGTCAACGAGGTGGCGGCCGGCGGCGATGAAGTCGGTGAAGGTGTTCTTCTTCTCCAGAAGTTTCCCGCGCTCGTACCAAAGCCGGCCCATTTCTCCGCCGCCGCGGATGTGGGCGATCGCGAACACCATACCGCGATCCAGCAGCGACAGCCGGGCGATCGAGAACCGCGGGTCCTCGCTGGACTCGTAAGCCCCGTATCCGTAAAGAACTGTGGGAGCTGGGAATTCGGCATCCTTGCGGTACATCAGCGAGATCGGGATACGGGTACCGTCCTCGGCCAGCGCCCAGTCCCGCCGCTCGACGTAATCTTCGCGCCGGTAGCCACCCAGCACTGGCTGCTCGCGCAACAACCTCCGCTCACCGGTGGTGAGATCGATGTCGTAAATGCACATCGGGGTGAGGAATGACGTGGCACCGACCCGCAGTCGGGGTGCATCCCAGTTCGGGTTGCCCCCAAGTCCACAGGCCATCAGTTCCGAGTCGAAGGTGATATCGGCCGGTGTGCCGTAGCCCTCAGTAGTGATCGGCCACAGTTGAAGTCTCGGTAGCGCCTCTCGGCGGTAGTGCACGACGACGTGCCGGGCGAAGGTGTCGACACCCTCAAGTCGCACATCGTCGCGAGCCGGAATCAGAGTCCGCTGATCTGTGGGGTCGGACGCGGGCGCCTCGACGAGGGTGAAGTTCGGCGCACCCTCGTTGTGCAGGATCAGGAAACGGTCCTCACCGCCGACGACAACGTGATCGACGCTGTACTCGACCCCGTCGCGGCGGGGAAGCACGACGGTGAACTCGGCTTGCGGGTCGGAGGCGTCGGCGAAACGGACCTCGGAGGTGATCGCCGATCCGGCTGCGATGACGATGAAGGCGTCGCTTCGGGTGCGACCCACCGCCACCCAGAACCTCTCATCGGGTTCGTTGAACACTTGTTCGTCGTGGCCTTCGTGGCCGAGTCGGTGTCGCCAGACGGTGTCGGGACGCCACGCTTCGTCGACGGTGGTGTAGTAGACGCAGGCGCTGTCGGTCGCCCAGGTGACACCGGCGGCGATACCCGAGATGTGGTCCGGGTAGAGCTCACCGGTCCGTAAGTCCTTGAACCGCAGTGTGTAACGCTCATCGCCGACGGTATCGGTGGAGTAAGCGAGGATATTGCCGTCCGGACTGACGCTGGCCGCTCCTATCGCGTAGTAGTCGTGGCCTTCGGCTTCGAGGTTCTCGTCGATCAGAATCTGTTCGTCCGGAATGCTGGTGTGCTCGTCGAGCACGGGTGGGTCCCAGTCCTCGGGCCCGGAAATCGGGCATCTGCAGTGCACCCCGTACTGCTTGCCTTCGAAACTGCGGCCGTAGTACCACCAGTCCCCGCGGCGCAACGGAACCGACAGGTCGGTTTCCTTGGTGCGGGCTTTGATCTCGTCGAAGATCTTCTGCCGCAGCGGCTCCTGATGGGCGGTCTGCTCCTCGACGTGGGCATTCTCCGCCTCGAGGTGCGCGATGACCTCCGGGTCGGACTTCTCGCGCATCCATTCGTACGGGTCGAGAAAAACGTCGTCGTGGTGGACTCGCTTGGCCTCGACCCGCTTGGCGACCGGCGCTGCGGAACCAGCGACATCAGGCTTGTGACCGCTCACGCGTCAGCTCCAATCCAGTCGGCGAACGTCAAACCCGAGATGCGCTCGTATGCCTCGATATAGCGGGCGCGGGTGGCCTCCACGATGTCAGCAGGCAGCGGCGGAGGCGGCTGCGTCCCGTGCCGGTCCCAACCGGACTCGGGCCCGGTGAGCCAGTTGCGGACGAACTGTTTGTCGAAGCTGGCCTGCACCACCCCCTCGACGTAGGTGTCGGCCGGCCAGTAACGCGAAGAATCGGGGGTGAAGACCTCATCGGCCAGAACAAGTCGACCCCTGTCATCGACGCCGAACTCGAACTTGGTGTCGGCGATGATGATGCCTTTCGAAAGAGCATGGTCGGCCGCGATCCGGTAGGTCTGGAGCGTGAGATCGCGCAGCTGTTCGGCCTGTTCGGTGCCGACCAGGTCCACCACCCGGTCGTAGGAGATGTTCTCGTCATGCGCGCCAAGTTCGGCCTTGGTGGCCGGGGTGAACAGCGGCCGGTCGAACTTACTGGCCTCCACCAGTCCCGGCGGCAATTCGATACCGCATACCGTCCCGGTGCGCTGGTAGTCCAGCAGCCCGGAGCCGGTGAGGTAGCCGCGAGCGACGCACTCCACGGGCAGCATGTCGAGGCGGCGAACCACCAGCGCGCGGCCGAGCACTGCGGCGGGAATGCGAGGGTCGTCCGGCGGTCCGGCCAGGTGATTGGGTGCACCGCCCGCATCGGCGATGAGTCCGAAGAAAAAGACGCTCATGGCGGTGAGGATGCGGCCCTTGTCCGGTATGGGCGTGTCCAGGATGAAGTCGAATGCCGAGATCCGATCGGTGGCAACGAATAGCAGGTGGTCGTCGTCGATGCGGTAGAGCTCACGCACTTTGCCGCTGGCCAGGTGTCGGTAGTCGGTCAGGGCGGGTCGCACCGCGTCAGCCTAGCGGGGCGACGATGCGGCGCAACGGAGTGAGCCGCTGAGGAGAGCCGCTGAGGAGCCACGCCATCGGCACAGCGGGGCGACGATGCGGCGCAACGGAGTGAGCCGCTGAGGAGCCACGCCATCGGCACAGCGGGGCGACGATGCGGCGCAATGGAGTGAGCCGCTGAGGAGCCACGCCATCGGTCTGGAGGCCGCAGCGCACCGGGTTGTGCTGGGATCGAAGCCATGAAGTCCCGTTTCCTGCCCTATGCCACCACGCCGGCCAGGCTGACCGCCCAGTTGGTGGCCGATGTCCTGGTCGCCGCGTGGATCACCCTGTGGGTGATGGTCGGGATGGCAGTGCATCACGCCATTGCGACCTTCGCCCGGGTCGGCACCCAGGTCCAGGACAGCGCGAACGGCATCTCCGACAACCTCAGCTCAGCCGGGGACAACGCCGACCGCATCCCCCTGGTAGGCGATGCCGTCGCCACACCATTGCGCGCCGCCAGCGAGGCGGCCCTGGATCTGGCCGGTGCCGGCCAAAGCCTCAACAGCACCGCGACCTGGCTGGCAGTACTGCTGGCGATCGCGGTCGCGGCCCCGCCCATCCTTGCCGTCGGAATGCCGTGGCTGTTCCTGCGGATCAGGTTCTTCCGCCGCAAGTGGACGGTGATCGCGCTCGCGCAGACCCCCGCCGGTGAGCAACTGCTGGCACTGCGCGCGTTGGCCAACCGGCCGCTGCGCCGCCTGACCGAGGTCACCCCCGACCCGGTGGGCGCCTGGCGGCACCAGGACCCGGCCGCAGTACGCGGGCTTGCTGCCTTGGAGCTGCGTTCGGCGGGCGTCGCCCGAGTGAAGGCACCCCCGATTCCGGCGCGTTAATCTTCGGTGGTCGCACAAAACCGCGCCGAAATCACGAGGGTCTAAAGGATGGCGCCGGGGGTGTACTTCGCCGCCGCGGGGTTGGCGTTCACCAGATCGGAGACGGCCGCGACCACCCGGTCGACCTGGGAACCGGCCGCCCCGGTGAACGACTGCCGATCGGCCAGCGAGGCATCCAAAGCCGCCCGGTCCAGCGGTAGCCTCGGGTCGGCGGCCAACCGATCGAGCAGATCGGGTTCGGCGCCGCGTTCGCGCATCGCCAGCGCAACTGCCACCGCATGCTCCTTGATGACCTCGTGCGCGGCCTCGCGTCCCATGCCGGCGCGGACCGCCGCGATCAGCACCTTGGTGGTCGCGAGGAACGGCAGATAGCGGTCGAGTTCCCGCTGGATCACCGCCGGGTAGGCACCGAACTCGTCCAGGACCGTCAGGAACGTCTCGATCTGGCCGTCGATGGCGAAGAACGCGTCGGGCAGCGCGACCCGGCGCACCACCGAGCAGAACACATCGCCTTCGTTCCATTGCGCCCCGGCCAGTTCCGCCGCCATCGACCCGTAGCCGCGCAGCACGACCTGCAGCCCGTTGACCCGTTCGCAGCTGCGGGTGTTCATCTTGTGCGGCATGGCCGAGGAACCGACCTGCCCCTCGGCGAAGCCCTCGGTGACCAACTCATGGCCGGCCATCAACCGGATGGTGTGGGCCATCGACGACTGGCCTGCGCCCAGTTGCACCAGCGCCGAGAGCACGTCGTGGTCCAGCGAACGGGGATACACCTGGCCGACGCTGTCGAATACGGCACTGAAGCCGAGGAAGTGTGCGACCCGCCGCTCCAGCTCAGCCAATCGGTCGGCGTCGCCGTCGAACAGGTCAAGCATGTCCTGGCCGGTGCCCATCGGACCCTTGATCCCGCGTAGCGGGTAGCGGTCGATCAACTCCCGGATCCGGGTCAGCGCGATGACGGTCTCCTGGGCGGCCGAGGCGAACCGCTTGCCCAGTGTGGTGGCCTGGGCGGCGACGTTGTGGCTGCGGCCGGCCATCACCAGGTCGCGATAGGCCGTGGCGCGTTCGGCCAACCGGGCGGCGACGGCCACGCCGTGCGCGTGCACCAGTTCCATCGACTGACGGATCTGCAACTGCTCGACGTTCTCGGTCAGGTCGCGACTGGTCATGCCCTTGTGCACCTGCTCGTGGCCGGCCAGGGCGTTGAACTCCTCGATGCGTGCCTTGACGTCGTGGCGCAGCACCCGCTCCCGGGCGGCGATGGAGCCGAGGTCAACCTGGTCGAGCACGCGTTCGTAGTCGGCCAGCGCCGCCTCCGGGACGTCGACGCCCAGTTCACGCTGGGCCCGCAGCACGGCCAGCCACAGTCGGCGCTCGGCGAGGATCTTGGCCTCCGGGGACCAGATGGCGACCATCTCCGCGCTGGCGTAGCGGCTGGCCAGGACATTCGGGATGGTCACGGACGCAGAGTTTACGGTTTGTTCTGTGATGGCCCCCGTGCACTTCGTCGGAGTGGACCTTGCCTGGGGCCAACGCAGCCCCACCGGGGTGGCCGTCATCGATGCATCGGGGACGTTGCGCCACGCGGGTGTGGCGGGGGATGACGACGACGTTCTCACCCAACTTCGGCCCTACGTCGCTGGGCGCTGCGTGGTGGCCATCGACGCCCCGCTGGTGGTCACCAATCCGAGCGGGAACCGGCCGTGCGAGGCCGCGGTAAATCGCGACTTCCGCCGCTTCGACGCCGGCACCCATCCCGCCAATACCGGACTCGCCTGGTTCGCCGACGGCGGGCGGGGAGCCCGGCTGTGCGCGAAGCTGGGGCTCGACCTGGATCCGCGATCGGATTCGACGCGCAAGGCATTCGAGGTGTATCCGCACGCCGCCAGCGTGGTTCTGTTCGGTTTGGAAAAGACTCTCAAGTACAAGCAGAAACAGGGGCGCGCGTTGCCTGAGCTGCGGTCAGAGTTGTTGCGGCTCATGGCATTCCTTGAAGATCTGGACGATCTGACGGTCACCGCGTCCGATGATTGGCGTGCGCTGAAGTCCGCCGTGAGCGAAGCCAACAGCAAGTCTCAACTTCGCCGCGCCGAGGACCCCGTCGATGCCGTGCTGTGCGCCTACATCGCCCTGTTCGCGACCAGAAGACCGCAGGACGTCACGATCTATGGCGACACCGCGACGGGCTGCATCGTCACGCCCAGGCTTTGGACGTCCCCGTCAGATCGCTGACCTGGTGCAAGAACCGGCGGACGGTCGCCGGGTTGCCCGGTCGCTGCCAACCGAAAGTGGTGGGCCGTTGCGCACGGTCGTGCCAGAAGTGCCCCGGTCTGGACTGCGGGCGGGTGGCCACCAGCCAGACGGCGGTGTCGGCGCCGTCTGCGAGATCGCGCAGCAGTGGTCTGGTGATGACGCGGAACCGCGGTAGGTACTCCGCCACTCCGGGGGTGTCCACCCAACCGGGGTGCATGCTCTCGACTTTGACGTCGGTGCGCGCCAGCCGGTGCGCCCAGGCGTCGGCGAGTACCACCTGCATGCGTTTGGTTCGGGCGTAGGTGCGCACGCCGTTGTAGTCGTGATTGGATTCCAGGTCGTCGATCACCAGTGGGGTGCTGTACATGCCCCCGGAGGACACGAACACGACCGACGCGCCCCGGGCGGCGCGCAACAACGGCAGCAGTCGCTCGGTCATCAGGTGCGGCCCCAGGATGTGGGTGGCCAACTGGACTTCGTGACCCTGTTTGGTGACGCGCCGATCCTTGGGCATCAGGCCCGCGTTGTGCACCAGACCATCCAGCGCCGGCACCCGTCGGGCGAAGTCAGTCGTCCAATCCGCCACCGCTTGGAGATCGGATACATCGCATACCTCGCCGACCACTTCGGCGCCGGGAAATTCCTTGCGGATCTCGGCGACGCAGCGCCGCACCTTGACGGCGTTGCGACCCAGCAGGTGCACGGCAGCCCCAAGTCCGGCGAAGGCCCGGGCCATCTCGAGGCCGATACCGGCCGTGGCCCCGGTCACCAAGACCCGCTTGCCCACCAATGCGTCCGGCGCGGGGTCATCGGGCCACCAGCGGCGCCGCAGCCCGGAGCCGATCCTGGTGTAACCGAGCACAAGTGCCCGGTCCATCACACCGTCGATGAGCCCGGTCACCGGGCGGGCGACATCCGGCAGATCCATGCTCAGATCCGTTGGTCGATAGGCGCCAGTACGTCAATCACATCAACCAGGGTGGCACGAACGCATTCCCTTGGGCCATCTGGCCCATCGCGGTCGTCCACCAGTGCTGAGACCACTGCGCCATCGACCGAATACAGCAACGCGGTCATCATGTCGATCCGGGCATGGCGACCGGAACGAACCATCGCCTCCCGGACGGCCTCGACCCGCTGTTGCAGCAGCCGCCGTTCGACACCACGCATCGCCGGGTGACGTGCGCATGCGATGTAGCGCTCGTAGCGGGAGATCAACTGCTCGCGGCTGGGCTCGCCGGCCAGCAGGTCGACCAGCAGGTCTGCGGCCGCCTCCGCGCCGCGGCGTCGTCGCGGCAGGGAACCGACCCGATCGCGGAGCCTCGCGAGTTCGGCCGTGCACAGATAATCGACGACAGTCTCGATCAACTCCTCCAATGACGAGAAGTAGTAGGTCGTCGACGCCAGCGGAAGACCGGCCTGCTCTGCGACCGCCCGGTGGGTCACGGACTCGAATCCGCCCTGGCACAACAAATCAGCGGCTGCGCAAACGAGCGCGAACCGCCGTCGCTCTCCCTTCGGTGTCACCGCCGCGGTCACCTTCGCCATGCTGCCAGCGGTCCGCTCGCAACATCGGGGATTCCCCGAAGTGGTGACGGTGTGACGCGAGGGGCAGACCTACCGGTGGCAGGATGAGGTCCCATGCCGAAGATCACTCGCCGGGCAGCGCTGCGCCTCGGCGCCGGAGCTGTCGGCGCAGCGGCTGTCGGCTCGTTGCCCGGACCGGCGGTCGGCCGCGCCGATGCACCGACGATGGAGACGGGGACGTTGATCTCGGCCGCCCGGGGCGGTATCGCGACTAACTGGGCGATCGCCCGACCTCCCGGCCAGAACGGACCGCTGCGCCCGGTGATTGCCCTGCACGGTAAGGGCAGCAGCGCGGCTGCGGTGATGGCCGGCGGCGTGGAGAGTGGGCTGGCGCAAGCCGTCGCCGCCGGCCTTCCGCCGTTCGCGGTGGTCGCCGTCGACGGCGGCGGCAGCTATTGGCACCGGCGCGCCTCTGGCGAGGACGCCGGCGCGATGGTGCTCGGTGAACTCATTCCGATGCTCGCCGAGAAGGGCCTGGACACCTCACGGGTGGGTTTCCTGGGCTGGTCGATGGGCGGGTACGGCGCTCTGCTGCTGGGTGCCCGACTCGGGCCTGCCAGAACCGCGGCGATCTGCGCGGTGAGCCCGGCATTGTGGCTGTCCCCCGGCGCGTCCGCACCCGGCGCGTTCGACGGAGCCGACGATTTCGAGGCCAACAACGTATTCGGCCTGCCGGCCCTCGGTTCGATTCCGCTGCGTATCGACTGCGGCTACGACGATCCGTTCTATGCGGCCACCAAGGCGTTCATTGCGCAGTTACCCAGCCCGCCGGCGGGCGGATTCTCGCCCGGCGGCCACGACGGGGCGTATTGGAGTTCGCAGCTGCCCGGCGAGATCGCCTGGATGGCCCCGCTACTGACGGCCTGAGCCGCTGCCGGGTCACCCCGGCGCGGACTGAGGCTCAGACGATGTTGACAGCGTCCAGGAATGTCGTCCCGTAGTCGACGTCACCGGCGATGGTGACATCACGCTCGCGCCAGTCCGCCCGTTTGGTGCCCCACTCCGGGAATTCCATCGCGATGCTGATGACGTTCGCTGCCGCCGGTTCGGTAGGGCCGGGGCTGACGGCGCCGGACGTTTCGATGCGCCACGACCCGCCGCCCGGTCCGGCGAGGGTGATCGACAGGGGCCGGTCCAGCCAGACCGGCTTCGAAGCGGACAACTGGTTGGCCAGCACGGCCGTCATCCACTCCAGCACCGCAGCCATCCGATTCGAGTCGAGGGCCGGGACGGACCGGCCCAGCGCAGGCGCCATGTCGTGGGCCAGGTGGGTGTGATGGTCGAAGACCAGGGCGCTGGGTAGCACCCGTACCGGGAACCGGCCCAGTTCGCCGACGGGCAACCGGACACCACCGATCGACCCACTGACCGCCAACGGGATCGTCGCCCCGAAAACCCTGCTCCACCTTCGGTATTCGCCCAGCACCTGCGCCGGTGTGCGCGCCCGGCGGGTTTCCACCATCCGCTCGTTGTTCTGCTCGATGTCGTCGGCGCGGATGATCTTCACCGCTGCAGGACTGAACATGGAGTGACAGCCTGCCCCCATATGTCCGACGACGTCGGCGATGCTCCACCCTGCGGCTCGGCTGTCCATCCGCCAGTCCGCAGGCCCCAACGAATCACAGAATTCGAGCACCTCGGCACGTTGGGCGCGGAAGGCCGCACGCCGGTCGATCAAAGCTCGATCCGCCCCTCGGCGGCGGCGAGTGCGATATCGGTGCGGAAGTGGCTGCCCGGCAGGCTGATCCGCGACATCGTGGCGTAGGCGGCCTGGCGTGCGACGGCAAGATCCGTGCCGGTACCGACGACCGACAACACCCGACCGCCGGATGAGACCACCGCACCGTCGTCGCGGCGTGCGGTACCGGCGTGCAGGACGCCGACGTTCTCACCTCCGGCGATGA
Organism: uncultured Mycobacterium sp.; assembly: GCA_964598975.1. Classification (GTDB taxonomy): domain Bacteria; phylum Actinomycetota; class Actinomycetes; order Mycobacteriales; family Mycobacteriaceae; genus Mycobacterium. The sequence goes on from CAZRFC010000012.1 coordinate 19,106, forward strand.
CGTCGCCGGTCCGTGGGGGGCCGGGATAGTTCTCCGCCGCAAGCACCACTGTGACGGCGTAGCCGTCTTGCCATTGCAGCGCCGGGAAGTCGGCCAGCGTTCCGGAGGCGGTCGCATACAACAACTCGCCGAGCGGGGATTTCAACAGCGCCAGGACCGCCTGCGTCTCGGGATCGCCGAATCGGCAGTTGAATTCGACGACGGCAGGGCCGCTGGACGTGATCGCCAGACCCGCGTAGAGCAAGCCGGAGAAGGGGCAGCCGCGGCGGGCCATTTCGGCGGCCACGGGTTCGACGACGTCGTGCACGATCGCGGTGGTAACCGTTTCGGGCAGCCAGGGCAGCGGGGCGTAGGCGCCCATGCCGCCGGTGTTCGGTCCGCTATCACCGTCGCCGACCCGCTTGAAGTCCTGCGCGGGCAGCAATGGCACCACGGTTGTCCCGTCGACCAGACAGAACAGCGACACCTCCGGGCCGTCGAGGAACGACTCCAGCAGCACCGGATTCCCTGACTCCAGCAATTCCGCCGCGTGGGCGCGGGCAGTATCCCGGTCGGCGCTGACCACCACTCCCTTACCGGCGGCCAGGCCGTCGTCTTTGACCACCCAGGCCTGTTGTCCGGCCGGCGGGCCGAAGCGGTCCAGGGCGGCGTCGAGGTCAGCGAGGTTGTCGACCGTCTCACTGGTGGCAGTGCGCACCCCGGCGGTCGCCATCACGTCTTTGGCGAAGGCCTTGGAACCCTCGATCCGGGCGGCGTCACCCGACGGGCCGAAGCAGGCGATCCCGGCGGCGCGGACGGCGTCGGCCACCCCGCGGACCAAGGGCACCTCCGGACCGATCACCACCAGATCGGCCTCGAGGCGGGTGGCCAGTGCGGTGACATCGGTGGGGGACGCCACATCGACGTCGTATTGCGCGGCCACTGAGGCCGTACCGGCATTGCCGGGCGCCACCGCGAGGAAGTCGACCGCAGGGTCGTCCCGCAGCCCGAGTAGCAGGGCATGTTCGCGGGCACCGGATCCGATCACGAGGACGCGCACGATGTCACACCCTAAGCCGTGGTGTCGGCGGGTGTCGCTGAACCCGCTCCTCGAGTGCGGTGCTCAGGGGACCAACCGCCCACTCTGGGTGGCTACGATTCGGTGGCATGGGCTATCCCACGCCGCCGCCGTGGCCACCTCCCCCGCCGCCACCCTGGCCACCCCACGGGCCAAGCCCCTGGCCATCCCCCGGTTCGCCGCCCCCGCCGCGTAACGCGGTGGACGTCACGGTCTCGATCATCCTCATGGTCATCACCGTCCTCGCCGGCGGAGCCGGCGCCGTCATGGGACTGTTCTCGGTGGCGTTCCTGGACCACTGCCCGCCGGAGTCATGCAGCGCCGACGGTGCAGTCACGGCAGCGATGACGACGGTGGGCGTCGCGGCGCTGATTGCGTTGACGGGCGCAGTCCTCACCATCACGCGGATCGGTGCCCGCAAGAGGGCATGGCCGTTCGCAGCAGGAACACTGGGGGCAATGCTGGCGGTGTTCTTCCTCGGCGCGATGGCCTATACCGTGGCGGTCGGCGGCTAGCCGGACGTCTTCCTACGCTTGGCGATGACCTTCTCGACGACGGTGTTGAACGTCGAGCCGAGTGGGAAGCCGACGTAGTGGGTGATGAAGATGGCCATCTCCCGCAGCTCGGCCTCAGTCAGCTCGCCGTTGTGTAGTGCCGCGTTTAGCTGAATCTCCGCGAGGTCCGACAGGCCAAGTGCCGTCACCACCGAGAGAGTGACCAACCTCTTGTCGCGCATCGACAGTCCGGGTCGGCTCCAGATATCGGCGAACAGGTGATCGGCGGTCAGCGCGAAGTAGTCGCCGGGCAGGTCGGGCATGTCCCAGCCGTAGACCTCTTTCATCTTGTCCAGGCCCTTGCGGCGGGTCGCGTCCATCGTCAGTCCTCTCCGTGCGGCACGCCGAGTCCGTCGGCGAGGGTACCCAGAGCGATCGTCGCGAGCGGTAGTTCCACTCCGACCGAATCTCCCAATCCGAGAGCAAGACTCAAGTCCTTCTCCCCCAATTCACGGGTGTGGGTGAACCCGTCGTGGAGCCAGTGACCAGCCTCCAGTTCGTGCATGTTGTCCCGGATCATGATCGCTCCGGCCCCGCCGGTGAGCGCATCGGTGTGGCGGACCACCCTCCCCAGCGCCTGCAGATCCAGGCCGGCGGCCTCCGCCAGTCGCATCGCCTCGCAGGCCGCTGCGAAGGAGGTGAACGTCAGCATGTTGCGGGCCAGTTTCATTCGGGTTCCGGCACCGGGTTCGCCGGCATGAATCACCAGTGACGCCCACTGTTTGAAGACGGGCTTAACCCGCTCGTAGACGTCACGGGGGGCACCCACCATGGTGGCGAGTTGGCCTTTCTCGGCGGCACCGGCACCTCCGCTGACCGGCGCATCGATGACGTGGATGCCTTGGCGCGCATAGTGATCTGCCAGTGCCGCGGCGGTGGCGTCCGCGATGGTGGAGTGGATGGCGATGATGGTGCCGGGTGCGGCGTGCCGGGCCAGTTCGGCCACCACGTCTCGCACCTGGGCGTCGTCGAGCACCGTGACGCTGATCAGGTCTGCGGCCGCGACGTCGGACGGGCTCGTCGCGACAGCCGCGCCCGCTTCGGCGAACGGTTCGGCGGCATCCTTGCGGATGTCGTAGACCACAAGTCCGCCGGGCCAACCGACGAGCCGCTTCGCCATCGGGGCGCCCATATTGCCGAGGCCGACGTAGCCCAGACGTGGGTCGCGGACATCGTTGTCTTCGATGGGATCACTGACGTCGGTCATTTGCGCCGCTCCTCCTCATCGCTTCGCTGTGCATCGTCGCCGGCGGTCACCGGATGATCTGCCCGCCGTCGACATTGAAGATCTGTCCGGTGATCCAGCGCGCCTCGTCGGACAGCAGGAACAAGCACATCCCCACCAGGTCTTCGGGCTGCCCCATCCGGCTGAGCGGAATCCGTGACACGATGTCGGCGACGATCTGCTGGGGGGTGGTGGTCCGATTCGCCTCGGTGTCGATCGGCCCCGGCGCAAGGGCGTTGACCCGGATCTTCTGCCAGCCCAACTCCCGGGACAGTTGCTGGGTAAGACTGTTGACGCCGGCCTTGGCCAGCCCGTAGTAATTGGAGTACAGCCATGCCGCCGTTGAGGATTGGTTGACGATGGCACCGCCACCTCGAGCTGCCATCGACTTGTACACCGCGCGGGTGCAGATGAGGGCACCGTCGAGGTTCACGCTCATGAACCTCTTGTAATACTCCCAGTCGACGGTCAGCAGCATGTCCAGTTTCATTCCGCCGAAGATCGCGGCGTTGTTCACAAGGAAGTCGATCCCGCCGAACTCCGCGCTCGCGCGATCGGCCATCGCGCGGGCCGAATCGGGGTCCGATACATCGACCGGCACGGCGATCGCGGTACCGCCCTCGGCTCTGATTCCGCCGGCGACGCCCTCTGCCCCATCGGTGTTGATATCGGCCACCACCACTGCAGCGCCTTCACGCGCGAGCGCCTCGGCGTAGGCCTGACCGATGCCGCCACCGGCGCCGGTGACGATCGCCACCTTGTCGTCGAACCGTCCCATGTCTCTCCTCGCCGCTCAAACCGCCGTGGCGATCGCTTTCAGTTCGAGGTATTCCTCGAACCCGGCCACGCCCATCTCCCGGCCGACCCCCGACTGCTTGTAGCCGCCGAACGGAACGTCCGCCGAGTACCAGACTCCACCGTTGACATTGACGGTTCCCACCCTCATCCGGTTCGCCACCGCCTGAGCGCGCTCCGGATCACCGCTGAACACCGTTCCCGACAACCCGTAGGGCGAGTCATTGGCGATGCGGACGGCGTCGTCGTCGCCGTCGTGGGCGATGACGGTGAGAACCGGCCCGAAGATCTCCTCGCGGGCCACCCGCGCCTCGTTGGTAAGCCCGACGACGACGGTGGGTTCGATGAAGAACCCCCGGTCCCGGTCGGATGGTCGGCCGCCACCGCAGGCGAAGCTGCCGCCCTCGGTGATCGCCAGGTCGAGGTAGGACTGTACGCGGTCGCGTTGGCGCGCCGAAATGACTGGGCCGCAGATGGTTCCGGGGCTGGTCGGGTCGCCTGGTTTGAGGCCCAGCATGGTTGCCGCGGCCGCGGCGGCGGCCTCGTCGTAGTGCGCCCGCGGGACCACCAGCCTGGTGGTGATGGCACAGCCCTGGCCTGCGTGCATGGACGCAGTAAAGGCTGCCATCGCGCAGGCTGCGGGCAGGTCCGCATCGTCGAGGACCAGGAACGCTGATTTACCGCCCAGTTCGAGGAAAACCCTTTTAATGGTCGCCGCTCCGGCAGCCATGACCGCTTTGCCGGTGGCGGTGGAACCGGTGAACGACACCATGTCCACCCGCGGGTCACTGGACAGCATCGCGCCGACGCCGTGGTCGTCGGAGGTCACGATATTGAGCACACCCGGCGGAAGGTCGGTGTGCTCGGCGATCAACTCGCCGAGAATCGCTGCGCACCAGGGGGTGTTGGGTGCGGGCTTGAGTACGACGGTGTTACCGGCGGCCAGCGCGGGTCCGATCTTGGCCAGGTTGATCTGGTGTGGGAAGTTCCACGGGGTGATGGCGCCGACGACTCCGACGGGCTCTCGCACCAGGGTGCGTCGGGTGCTGATCCCCATCGGCGAGGCAACCCCGAGGTCGGTTCGCCACTGATAGGTCTCGGCGGTATCGGCGGAAAACGAAAGATCGCCGACTGGACCCTCCAATTGGGCTGCGGCGGTGAGCATCCGCGGTGCGCCCGCCTCTGCCATCGTGATCGTGCGGAGTTCTTCTATGTTGTCCCGCATGGCATCGCGCAACTGTCGGATGCACCGCACCCGCAGTGCGACGTCGGTTGACCAGTCGGTGTTGTCGAATGCGCGCCGGGCCGCTTCGATGGCCCGGTCCATATCGGCGGCATCGGCGTTGGCGGCCGTACCGAGAACCTCTTCGGTGGCCGGGTTGATCGTGGGAAACCGGCCGCCGCCGCCGGCAACGAGTTGTCCGTCGATGAACAGATCGCTGTTGCCCTCGGCTGCTATCGCCATCTGCGACTCCCGCCCGATTTCGTAGACACCTGTCCGATATATCCTGCGTCGAAGACTATCCGCAGCAGTTCCGGCGGTGCAAGCGCACCTTCGCCCCCAATGCGGCGGACGTGCCATTTCACCGCCGATCCTTGCAGGCCCACCGCGCCCCGGTTTACGGTGGACATGTGTCCAGTGATGTGGCGACTGCCGCCCATGACAGCGGACGCCGCCCCCGCCAGGAAGAGACCTTCCGCAAGTTGGTGGCGGCGGCACTGGAGACGTTGCGCGCCTCGTCCTACGCCGACCTGACCGTGCGAGCGGTGGCGGCCCGCGCCAACGTGGCGCCTGCGACCGCCTACACGTACTTCTCGTCGAAGAATCATCTGGTCGCTGAGGTCTACCTGGATCTGGTCCGACAGGTGCCCTTCTTCACCGATGTCAACGACACCCGTCTGAGCAGGGTCCAGCAGACCCTGCGCAGCCTGGCCCTGGTGGTCGCCGACGAACCGGAAGTTGCGGCCGCCTGCACGACAGCCCTGCTGGGCAACGACGCCGCCGTACTCCCGGTCCGGGACCGCATCGGCGCCGAGATCCATAGGCGGATCAAGTCGGCGCTGGGTCCGGACGGCGATGCGCGCACGGTGGAGGCGTGCGAGATGAGTTACTTCGGCGCTTTGGTGCAGGCGGGAAGCGGGGCGTTCACCTATCGACAGATCGCCGAACGACTGGGTTATGTCGCGGGTCTGATCCTGGGCGGCGGTCTCTCGGAACCGGGGCGGGACACGTGAGCGTCGTCGACCTTGTCCTGGATCCCTATGACTACGACTTCCACGAGAACCCGTATCCGTACTACCGGCGGCTGCGCGACGAAGCGCCGCTCTACCGCAACGACGAGCTGAATTTCTGGGCGCTCACCCGGCACGCCGACGTCCATGCCGGTTTCCGCAACAGCAGCGCACTGTCGAACAAGCTTGGAGTGTCGCTGGATCCGATCTCCCGAACCCCCGAGGCCTACCGGACCATGTCGTTCCTGGCGATGGACGACCCGGCTCATCTGCGCCTGCGAACGCTGGTCTCCAAGGGATTCACTCCCCGTAGGATCCGCGAACTGGAGCCGCGTGTACTCGAGTTGACCCGCCGGCATCTCGACGCCGCGTTGCAGAACGATGGCTTCGACTACATCACCGAGTTCGCCGGCAAGTTGCCGATGGACGTCATTTCCGAACTGGTCGGGGTCCCCCAGCCGGATCGCGAACAGCTGCGCGCGCTGGCCGATGCCGTCATGCACCGTGAGGACGGCGTCACCGACGTGCCGAAGTCCGCGCTGGCCGCTGCGATGGATCTACTGGTCTATTACGCCGACATGGTCAAGCAGCGGCGCCGGACGCCGCAGGACGACCTCACCTCGGCGCTGCTGGACGCCGAGATAGACGGTGACCGACTCGGCGACGACGAGATCATGGCCTTCCTGTTCCTGATGGTGGTCGCCGGGAACGAGACGACCACGAAATTGCTTGGCAACGCGATTTTTTGGGGCGGCGTGAACCCTGAACAACTCGTCAGCGTCCATGCCGACCACTCCCGCATCCCGCTATGGATCGAGGAAACCCTGCGCTACGACACCTCCAGCCAGATCCTTGCCAGGGTCGTCGTCGACCGAATCGACTTCTACGGGACCACGCTGCACGAGGGCGATACCCTGCTGCTGGTCCCCGGCTCCGCGCATCGCGACGAGCGGGTGTTCGACGAGCCCGACGAGTTCCGCATCGGTCGCGAAATCGGTTCCAAGCTCTTGAGTTTCGGCAGCGGTGCGCATTTCTGCCTGGGCGCGCACCTGGCCCGGATGGAAGCCCGGGTCGCACTGACCGAATTATTCGGACGCATCCGTGGCTATGAGGTCGACGTGGCCGGAGCCGTTCGGGTGCATTCCAGCAGCGTGCGCGGTTTCGCCCACCTGCCCATCACAGTGGAGAAGGTCTGATGCCCCGTTTCGACCCGCACCCCACTCGTCGGCCAACCCTGGTCGCCGGTGCTTCCTCCGGCATCGGCGCCGCGACGGCGGTCGAGCTTGCCCGGCGCGGATTCCCCGTCGCTCTCGGCGCCCGGCGGGTGGACAAATGCGAAGAAGTGGCCGCCAAGATCCGCGCCGACGGCGGAGAGGCCGTCGCCCTGCCACTCGACGTCACCGACCCGGACTCGGTGAAACAGTTCGT
>CAZRFC010000013.1:0-26233 GCA_964598975.1 uncultured Mycobacterium sp.
AGCAGCATCGCAGTGCCGTGCATGGTGAACAGTTGGTTGTACTGCTCGTTGGACAGGAACTGCAGACCAGGGGCGGCGAGTTCGCCGCGGATGAACAGAGCCATCAGCCCGCCGGCGAAAAAGAAGACGAAGCAGGCGACGCAGTACATGATCCCGATCAGCTTGTGATCGGTGGTGGTGATCATCCGGTAGATCAGGGTGGCCCGCAGGCCGCGCGGACCCGGGTAGGGACGCCGGGGGATGAGCACCGCTGGTTCAGACGTGGCGGTCATTAAGCGGCAGTACCCCGCAACCGGCTTCGTCTAACATTCCTGCACATGGGCGGTAATGCCGCGAAGGGCCGAGCCCTGACCCTGGTCACGCTCGCCTATCTCATCGCCGTTGCGGTCGGCGCTGCTTGGCTGCTCTGGGCGCCGGGAACCGGGCGATTATGGCTGGACACGCTGATCGCCGACGTGCTCGCCACCCTGGTGATCTTCGTATTCAGCCGGATCTACCGGAACTCCAGCTTCTACGACGCCTACTGGAGCGTGATTCCACCGTTGCTGCTGCTGTACTGGTGGTGGCAGGGCCCGATCGGCCTCTCCGGTCCCGGATCGCTGCGTGCCTGGCTGCTGGCCCTGGTGGTCGGCTATTGGGCCGTCCGGCTCACGTCCAACTGGGCCCACGGATTTCCCGGCCTGCACCACGAGGACTGGCGGTACCCGATCCTGCGGGATGGGGCCGGCCGCTTCGAATTCCTGGCCGACCTTTTCGGGATCCACCTGTTCCCCACCCTGCAGGTTTTCGTCGGCATGCTGCCGGCCTACATCGCGCTGACCCGGCCCGGCGACGGCCTCATCTGGCTGACCTGGCTGGCATTCGCCGCCGGCCTCGCGGCGGTCACCTGCGAGTTGGTGGCCGACCTCCAGATGCGCCGATTCGTCTCGGGCCGCCTGTCCGGAGCGGTGGGTGCCGTGATGGAGACCGGCCTGTGGAGTTGGTCGCGGCATCCGAACTATTTCGGCGAGATCGGGTTCTGGTTCTCTGTCGCGCTGTTCGGTGTCGCGGCCGCGCCCGGGGACGCCTGGTGGCTCTTCGTCGGGGTGGTGGTGATGGTGGCGATGTTCCTCGGCGCCAGTATCCCGATGATGGAGAAGCGCAGTCTGGAGCGCCGACCCGAGTACCAGAACGTGATCGACCGCGTGCCGAGGCTGGTACCGCGCCCGCCCCGCCGAGCCGGCCGGTGAGCCGCCCGGTCAGGCGTCCGAAGGTCGTCATCGCAGGAATCGGTGACAGCGGGCTACTGACCGCGATCAAACTTGCGCGCTCCGCCGACGTGGTCGGCATCTCGGCCAGGCCGGGCCTGGTCAGCGGCCAGGAACTGGGCGTGCGACTGACCCGGCCGGCAGACTGGGCCCGTGACTATCTGGTGCCCTTCGACCGTTACCGGGCACTCGACCGGGTGCGCACGGTGCAGGCGGAACTGACCGGACTGGACCTGGCCGCCCGCACCGTGCACGGCCGCCACGCAGACGGCACCGAACTCGCCGAACCCTATGACGCGCTGGTCATTTCGACTGGCGTGAGCAACGGGTTCTGGCGTCGGCCCCGACTGCAGACCGCAGAACAGGTCCGCACCGAGATCGCCGCGGAGCACGAACGACTGGCCACGGCCACCTCGGTGATGGTGATCGGAGGCGGTGCCGCGGCGGTCAGCGCCGCCGCCAACATCGCCGCGCGCTGGTCCGGAACCGCCGTGGATCTGTACTTTCCGCACGACCGCGCACTTCGTGAGCATCACCCCCGGGTCTGGAACCACCTGCAACGCAGGCTTTCCCGCCTCGGGGTGGGGATCCATCCCGGACACCGGGCTGTCATCCCGGAAGGTTTCGACTGCGACGCCATCACGACCGGCGAGGTGCACTGGACCACCGGACAGCCGGCGTCGCACGCCGATGCCGTGCTGTGGACGATCGGCCGGGTTCGTCCGAACACCGACTGGCTGCCGACCGAACTGCTCGACGGAAGTGGATACATCACAGTCACACCGGAACTCAGGGTTCCCGGACATCGCGGGGTTTTCGCCATCGGCGACGTCGCCGCCACCGACCCACTGCGCTCGTCGGCCCGCAATCGCGCCGACGGCATTCTGGCGCACAACATCCTGGCCGAGCTGGACGGCCGTCCGCTCCGGTCGTACCGGGCCCCGCGTCGGCGGTGGGGTTCGGTGATCGGAACCCAGGCCGACGGGGTGGAGGTGTTCGCGCCCAATGGTCGTCCGTTCCGGATACCGGCGTGGCCGGTGCAGCAGATTCTAATGCCGTGGATCGTGCGCCGGGGCATCTACCGCGGTGTGCGCCCGAATCAACCGCTGGGCTGAGAAGAGCACACTGGGGTGATGGACGCTGGGCGGGTGGATCCGGCGGCGGCACTGCGTCAGATCGCCTTCTACAAGGACCGCGCCCGGGAGGACCCACGCCGGGTGATGGCCTACCGCAAGGCCGCCGACGTCGTGGCGGCACTGGACGACGACACCCGGGAACACCTGGGACGAACCGCGAACTGGCAGTCGCTGCCCGGTATCGGGCCCAAGACCGCCGCAGTGATCGCGCAGGCGTGGTCGGGTCGCGAGCCGGACGCCCTGGTCCGGTTACGTGGCGATGCTGAGGATTTCGGCGGCGGCGAGATCATCGCCGCACTGCGGGGCGACCTGCACTGCCACTCGGACTGGTCGGACGGATCGGCGCCGATCGAGGAGATGGCCGCCACCGCGGCAGCCCTGGGTCATGAGTACCTGGCGCTCACCGACCATTCGCCACGATTGACCATCGCCAACGGACTGTCAGCCGATCGGCTTCGCCGCCAACTGGATGTCATCGACGAAATCCGCGAGCGGGTGGCACCGTTGCGGATTCTCACCGGTATCGAGGTCGACATCCTCGAGGACGGCAGCCTGGACCAGGATCCCGAACTGCTGGCGCGGCTGGACGTCGTTGTGGCCAGTGTGCACTCGAAACTGGGCATGGATGCCCCCGCCATGACCCGCAGAATGGTGCGCGCCGTCGCCGACTCCCAGGTCACGGTGCTCGGGCACTGCACCGGGAGGCTGGTAACCGGTGCGCGCGGCACCCGGGCCGAGTCCCGTTTCGATGCTGAGGCGGTGTTCACCGCGTGCCGCGACCACAACACCGCCGTCGAGATCAACTCCCGGCCGGAGCGCCGGGATCCACCGACCCGGCTGCTTCGGCTGGCCGAACAGATCGGTTGCGCATTCTCCATCGACACCGACGCGCACGCGCCAGGACAGTTGGACTTCCTGGGCTACGGCGCTCAGCGCGCTGTGGACGCCGGGGTGCCCGCCGACCGCATCATCAACACCTGGCCTGCCGACCAACTGCTCGCCTGGACGGCGCGCTGACCGCTCCCTACGGCGGAGGCGGCGGACCGGGCGGCGGGGGAGGCGGCGGGAAGAACTCCGGTGCCGGCGGCGGAGGTGGTGGCAGCGGCTCGGGCGCCGGCGGTGGAGGCGGCGGGAAGAACTCCGGTGCCGGTGGCGGCGGAGGTGGTGGCAGCGGCTCGGGCCCCGGCGGGGGAGGCGGCGGCGGGGGCGGCGGCGGGGGAGGCCCGGCGGGGATGGTGATCGGCGGCAGGCCCGGGATGTTGATGATGTTGACGCCGGGCGGCGGCGGAGGCGGTGCATCGACCGGCGGCGGGGGCGGCGGCGGGTTGTAATCCGGCGTGTAGTCGTCGTAACGCGGCGTGTCGTTGTAGCTCGGCGGGTTGTACACCGGCGGCGGGATGTAGACCGGCGGCGGGTTGTAGACCGGCGGCGGCGCGACACCATTGCTGGTGTTGATCGTCACCACCGAACCGGGCATCAGCTTTCCACTCGGTGTGGTGCCGATGACCGAGCCCTTCTTCGCTGTGCTGTTCAGTTCGACCGTCTTGTCGGCGACCTTGAATCCGGCCTTGAGGAGGCGCTTCCGGGCCTCATCCGGGTCGAGGGCCAGCACGGAAGGCACCTCCACCGGCGGCGCACCGTTCACATAGCGCGGATCGGTCGGTGGCAGCGTCACCGGACCGAATGTGGTGGCCAGCGGGCTCATCGCCAGGAACCAGGTCTGGGCGGGTGAGGTGCCGCCGTAGAGATTGCCTTCCCCGCCGCACTTGCGCAGCGGGAAGGCGCACAATGCGGCGGGCTTCGGGGAGTCGTCGAAGATGTAGCTCGCCGCGGCAAGCTGGTTGGTGTAGCCGAGGAACGCCGAGGACCGGTGCGACTCGGTGGTGCCGGTCTTGCCTGCCATCGGCAGCCCCCAACCGACCGATCCGGCAGCCGCCGCGCCGGTGCCGGTGATGGTGTCCTTGGCCAGCGCGTTGGTCAGGGTGTTGGCCAGGCCCTCGGGCACCACCTGCTCGCACTTGGCCGTCGGGATCGCGACCTCCTTGCCGCGCCGGTCGACCAACTTCTCGATCGGGTTCGGCGGGCACCACATACCCCCGGAGGCCAGGGTGGCCGCAACGTTGGACAGTTCCAGGGCGTTGACCTCGAACGGGCCCAGCGTGAACGAGCCGATGTTCTCCCGTTTGATGTATTCGGCGAGGCTTTCGTCGCTCTTGGGCACGTAGTCCCGTGCGGTGCCCGGATCGGCGTAGGAACGCAGACCCAGTCGCACCGCCATGTCCACCGTGGGACCCACACCTACCTGCTCGATGAGCCTGGCGAAGGCGGTATTGGGTGACAGCGCCAACGCGTCGGTCATGCTCAACGGGCTGCGGTAGCCGGCGGCGTTCTTCACGCACCAGGTCTTGGGTGGGCAGCCCGGGGTGCCGCTATCGCCGAGTCCGCGGCCGGCGAAATACGGCGGCACGTCGAGCAAGGCATTGGTACCCATGCCCATGTTCAGGGCTGCGGCGCTCGTGAAGATCTTGAACACCGATCCCGCACCGTCTCCGACCAGGGAGTAGGGCTGCGGCTGGACCGTCTGCCCGGCCTCCAGTTTCAGGCCGTATCCGCGGTTGTCCCCGATCGCCAGAACCTTGTGGGAGTCTTTGCCGGGGCGGATGACGGTCATCACGCTGGCCACGCTGTCCAGGTCCGGGCTGGCGACCGCGTTGATCGCATTCTTGACGCTGGACTGCACCACAGGGTCCAGGGTCGTCTTGATCAGGTAACCCTTGCGGGCGACGTCCTGCTTGCTGATTCCCGCCTTCGCCAGATACTCCAGGGCGTAGTCGCAGAAGAATGCCCGATCGCCGGCCGCGATGCAGCCCTGCGGCAGGGACACCGGCTGCGGCAGCACGCCCAACGGCTGTTCCTTGGCGGCCCGCAACTCATCGGCGAGATCGGGCAGGTTGTCGATCATGGTGTCGAGCACCAGGTTGCGGCGGTCCAGAGCCCCCTGCGGATTGGTGTACGGGTTGAGCGCGGAGGTGGATTGCACCAGGCCGGCCAGCAACGCCGCCTGCTGCCAATTGAGCTGGGAGGCTTCAACTCCGAAGTAGGTGCGGGACGCGGACTGGACTCCGTAGGCGCCGTTGCCGAACGGCACCAGGTTGAGGTAGCGGGTCAGGATCTCCGGCTTGGTCAGCGACTTGCCCAGCGCCAAGGCCATCCGGATCTCACGCAGCTTGCGTGCCGGCGTGGTTTCCACCGCCGCCGCGCGCTCCGCGTCGGACTCCGCGTTGACCAGGAGATTGAAGTTCTTGACGTACTGCTGCTCGATGGTCGAGCCGCCGCGGGTGTCATCGCCGCCCTTGAGGAAACCGGCCAGGCCGGTCAGTGTGCCTTGCAGGTCGACGCCGTTGTGATCGGCGAAACGCTTGTCCTCAATGGAGACAATCGCCAGCTTCATCGTGTCGGCGATCTTGTCGCCGGGGATCTCCCAACGCCGTTGGACGTAAATCCACGCGATCGGGGTCCCGGCCGAGTCCACCATCGTCGAAACCTGGGGCACATCGCCCTCGACCAGGTCGGCCGACCCCTGGGTCACAAGATCGGAGGCGTGGTTGCTGGCCATGCCGAGGCCACCCGCGATCGGAAACAAAAGCCCCGCTACTAAGACACCGGCCAGCACGCACAGCAACGCCAGCCGGCGAACCGTGGGACGAGTCGGGGGGTAATGATCCGACATTCCGCACAGCCTAGGCAGAACCAAACGCGTGGTCCAATGCGGGTTCGCCCGTCAGTCGGGGGCGACGACGACGATGCCGTCGTCATCGCTGAAGGCGATCTCCCCCGGACGAAACTCCACACCGCCGAGGGCGATGACCACATCGCGCTCGCCGCTGCCGGTCTTGGAACTCTTACGCGGGTTGGTCCCCAGCGCCTTGATGCCGATCTGCAGGGTGCGCAGGGTGGCGGCATCGCGCACCGCGCCGTTGATCAGCAGGCCGGCCCAACCATTGGCCCGGGCGAGTTCGGCGATGACATCCCCGACCAGCGCCGTATGCAGGGATCCGCCGCCGTCGACCACCAGGACGCGGCCACCGCCGGGTTCGGACAGCACTGATTTCAGCAGCGCGTTGTCCTGGTGGCACCGGACGGTGCTGATCGGACCGGCGAACTCGGTCAGTCCCCCGAACTGGCGGAATTGCAGATCGCAGCTGCGGACGCTGTCGCCGATGTCGTCGACAAGGTCAGCGGTGGGGCGGAAGGTGACGGACAAGGTCTCAATCCCGCTTGAACCGGCTCAGCACCAGCGCCACCAGACCGGCGGCGGCGAGCCCGAGGGAGACCGGGATGGCGTAATTGCCGCTCGGCCTGGCGGATGGGGAGGGTACGGCCACCGGGGCGTCGGCCTTTTGCACCGCGGCCTTGGCCTGGGCGGCGGTTTCCCGTGCGGCAGCGTCACCCGGCACGACCTTCTTGGCGGGTGCCTGCTTAGCGGGCGATTTCGTCGCGGCCACTTTCTTTGCGGGCGCCTTCGACACCGCGGCCTTCTTGGCGGGTGCCTTCTTGGCGGGTGCTTTCTTGGCCGGAACTTTCTTGGCCGGGGCCTTCTTCGGCGGAAGCGCCGCCGCGCCAGGCGGGTTCTCGGGGTCTGCCATCTGCGGCTCCAATGTCGGTGTCGAGTCGGTGCCAATCATGCCAGCCGCACCGGCATCTCCCTCGGCTAGGCTCGGCGGCGGCGAATTCTCCAGACAACGGCTCCTGCGATAAGGACCGTGGCCCCAACAACCAATGGCCACAACGGAATCCGGTCACCACGAGCGGGTGCGTCGATCGCAGGTCCGGGCTGACCGGAACCGGGCTCTGTCAGGGTGAAGGACCATGACCCGGTCACCACGTGCCCATCGGCGGAGGTGACCCGGTAGTTCACGGTGTACCGGCCTGCCGGGCCGAGCGGCCGCACCGCGACACTGGCCTGTGCATCACGAACCTCGGCCTGGCCCGAGGACCACAGATTGCCGTCCGGTCCGACCACCGTCATCGCGGCGAACGTCGGTTGCAGTGGTTCGTTGAATGTCGCGGTGACCAGGGCGGGTCCCCTCGCCACCGTCGAGTCGGCGACAGGATCGGTGGCCGTGAGTGCAGTGTGGGCGACTGCTGCCGGCGCACCGAACGCCACACCGAAGATCAGCAGTACCGCAGCCAGGCACCCGCGGAGGGCCGTCCGCACTACAGCACTCCCAACCGGGCCATGATGTCGGCCTCGATGCCGTCGAGCTGCTCACCGATGGAGGCTTGGGCTGCCCGGCGACGCGGGCCGGGCATGTTCTCGGCGGCGGGGACGGCGGCGGACAGGGCGGCAAGCCGATCGTTGATCGCCGAGACGAACTTTCGGGTCTCGCCGTCCTTCGGATTGCGTTCGGCCACCAGTTTCACCGACCGCTCGGCGCCGGCGATACGTGCGGAGAGCCGACCGCCGGCCCCGGAGAACTGGCCGAGTTGCGTCAGCGGAACACCGAGGCGGTCGGCGCGACGCTCGTCGATCACACCGCGGGCGGCGATGGCCGCCCGATAGGCGACCGGCACCACCGCCGGTGCGAGCAGTCGCGATGCCGTGAGGGTGCGCTTGATCCTGCTCGGCGCCAGCAACTTCCCCTCGCGGGCCGCCCGCAGTTCGGTTTCAGCTACTTTCAGCGCCGCGCGGTCGCTGCCCCGCTGCGCTTTCAGCTGTGCCTTTGCCGACTTCTCCTCGGCCCGCAACGCGGCCTTGATCCGCTTGCCCTCGTTCTTCGCGGCGAGCTTGGCCTCCATCTTGGCCTTCGCCTTGAGGGCACGGGCTTCAGCGCGCCTGGTCGCACGGCTTTTCCGCTTCGTGAACAGGCCCATCGCGGCTGCCTTTCGGATTCGGGAGTCCAACTTGTCCTGGGTCGCTAAGACACTATCCCCGGTGGCCAAGCAACGATATGTCGACCTGCGGATATGCCACAATTGGACTGCTCCTGCAAACTGCGACGTCACTCCGGCGCCGCATTGATGTCGAGGAATGGTCGTGAACCGATCGGTGATCAACTGGATGATCACCGGCGGTGTGCTCGTCTCGGGGGCCGTGGTTGCGGCGGCACCCGCGGTGGCCAACCCGGTCGGATCCGGACCGGCCAACGGCAACGACACCGCAAAAACCAGTGGAACAGACACCGCGAAACGCGACGATGACCGCGGCGCGGGCAAGCGTCCTGTTCGGCATCAAGAGCGGTCGGGGGCCGAGAAACCCGACTCCGGACGAGACGATGACTGGCCCTGCTGTTCCCGCATCTGCCGACCCGGCTCAGACAGGCGCGGGAGCGGTGGCAGCGGTATCGGGCTGCTCCTGGCCGGCCTCAACACGCCGCAGCGTCCTCCGGTGGCCGCCCCCCGACCGGCGGCCCTGCCCGTGCTCGAAGTCCTGCCCGCCGTGACGGCGCCGATCCGATCCGCTCCGCCGGCCGCGGTGGTCGAGGCGCGCCCCGCACCGATGGTGGTGGTACCGGTTCCCGCCGCCCCGCGGGGGACGACGCCGCCGGTGGCGTCGGTCCCGCCGCTGTCCAGACCGATATCGGTAGCGCCCGTCGCACCGATCCCATCGAGTCAGCCGGCGCCCCCGGCGCGGGGGTTGGGTTACCCCGTCGAACTTCCGGGTGCCGACCTTGGACACGTCGCCGCGCTGGCTCTTCCGGGTCTGGCGGCGATCGCCGGCATGACGGCTCTGGGCGGGATGCTCGGTTACCGCCAGGCCAAAGCCGGCTACGTCCTGCGGGCCGCCGGAGCGGGTCGGTTCCTTCAGTGAGCGCAGATCGTCGGGTCACCCGGGCTGTCAACGACGTCTTGGCACTGGCCCCGCGCCGTGGGGAGGTGACACTGGCCGCCCTGGTGGTAGCGGTGGGGGATCACCAGGGCCGCCCCATTCACGTGACCACCGCGGAACTGCCCCCGGGGGTCTCGGGTCAGTGGCGGCAGTTCGCAGACCACGATGAGTTCCTGATTCAGGACGGACTGCCGACGGTCGATCGGACACTGGCGCACGAACTGGGTCACCTGGTCCTCGGCCACGACGGCACACCGGTCACCGAAATGGCCCGGGAGAACGCGGAGGTGGCAAGCGACGACCTGATCAGCTACATGCTCAACCAGCGCACCGGCTGCATGGGGCCCGGTGGCGAGGATGTCGAGCAGCAGGCCGAGGATTTCGCCGCGCTGCTGCTGTACCGGCTGGGCCGGTTACGCAGCGACCGGTCGTCCATCGCCCAGGTCCGCCTCGGTGAGGCGTTTGGTTGATCGTTTGGATCATCGCCGGTCTGCTCGGGATGGCGACCGGTTTGCGGATCGGCTGGGCTCTGGTCAATCAGCAGTCGGTGGTCAGCAGTGCGATGATCGTGGCGCTGGGTGGCCTGGCCGTACTCGCCGCGCTGAACTGGCCGCCGCTGACCCTGCTGGTTAACACCGCACTGCAGTGGCCCAACATCTCGGTGGCATTGAGCCAGATGGCACTGGTGGCGTCAGCGGCCGGAAGTTGCGTGATGATCACCTCAGTGGCATCGACTCGGCGGCCGGAAGCTTCCCGTCGCCTGGCGATCATCCAGTACTGCGTGGCGGCGCTGATCGCGGCCGCCACCCTGGCGATGTTCCTCATTGACGGTCGAGAGCCGGAGATGGCCACCCAGGAGTACCTCGCCCAGAACCTGGGCATGCCGAACCGGGTGTTCGACTGGCTGGTCCCGCTGCTTTACGTGCTGCTGGCACTGACGGTGGTGTCCTGGGTCGGCATGCGGCTGTCCAGTGCCAGCCGCCGGGGACGCGCCCTGTTGCTGTTCACCGCGGGTATCACCCTCATCGCGGGTGCCAGCGCCTTCTTCCTGACCCGCGCGGTGGGCCGGGACAGCGGCGACAACCAGTTGGTCGGTGTCAGCACCGCGGTCGCGATGCTGCTGTGCGCCATGGCGATCGTGGCCGCCGGCGCGTTGCTGCCCTCGGTCGAGGACTGGATCGGTGCCCGCCGCGAATTGCATCTCATCGAGCCGCTGCGGCGGGAGATGCACCGCCGCCACCCCGATATCGGAATCGGCGTGCGCCCACGCGGACCACTGGTATTCCGGGTCGCCGAGCGGCTGTCGCTGATCTCCGACGCCCTCTATCTGGAAAGCCTGCTCGCTCAACAGGCGTCCGAGAGCGAGGATCCGGAGGTGCCTGACGGCGTCGCACCGGCCGCCCGGGCGCGGACGGTCGCGCGGTGGATCAAGGCAGGTCGGTCCGAAGCCGCCGGCGCCTACCCGGGGCGTAGTTGGCTCAGCCAGCCTCAGGACTGGTCGGACCGCGACTGGATCCTCGAAATCGCCCGGCAATACCGAGACTTGGACCGCGCCGGTTGAGGCCTCAGGCGTCGAGCTGCTCGCGGCGACGAAGTTCGTCGACCTTCTCCACCACATCCTGCTGGGCCTCTGGGGAGAGCCCGACCGTGCGGGAAGCGATCCGGCGCACACCCTCGTCGCGCATGTTCGCGAGCCAGGTCAGTTCCTTGTCGAGTTTCTCGTAGTACTCGTCGTCGGTGAAGTACTCGGGCTTGATCCGGAAGAAGTTGGCAAGCGCCGCCATGGTTGCCGCCGAAGGGTTCGTGCGGTTGCCGGACCGCAGTTGCGACAGGTACGGCGCGGACATCGTGATGCCCTCGGTCTTGAGGGCTGCGATCACTTCGGCCGATGTGTGCGGTCCCCGGCCCGGCGGGTAGACCGTGTCGAACAACCGGTTCAGCCGAGCGGCGAACGTAGTACTCATCCAGTGACCTCCATGCGTGAGATTCAGAGCCTTCACAACCCGTAATCGCCTTTGCTGACAAATGTACAACGGCATGCCCGAAACGGCCAAGTGCAAACTCCCGAAGCGGGCATATTTCCGAATGGGGCGATTTTGCGGCAAACCGATCGCGGTTGCCGAAAACGCAGGAGACGGACGCAGAAGCAATGATTAAGGCGACGGTACGATACTCCCGGTCCGGTTTCGGCGATTAGCCGGGTAGCGCTTGGATCGGGTTTCGAGGCCTTCATCGCCCCGATGGCTGGCAACTGCCGGATTCACCGACCACCCCTTCCAGCTAATTTGCTGGATACTCAGCTAATACTCAGCTGAAATTCAGGTTTCTCGGGGTGGTCGGGTTGGATCAAGCGGCGAGAAGCATCGCCAGGATGGCGGTATCCGGGTGGCTGATGGGGTCCACGCCCACCCGGCTGATCATGTTGGTGACCGTGCCATCGGCCTCTGCCTCCACCCATGCGGCGCGGTGTTCAAGCCCGAGATGCGGCAGGCCGGGCAGCAGCACGCAACCAGAGGCGGCGCCCGAACACTCCGGCAGGGACGGCGTCGTCTCAGAGGGCGGATGCAACATCATCAACGCCGGCGGTTGCCGGTCGGCGAAATGGCCGGGCGGAACCGCTGACTCGCCGACCACCGTCCCCTCGGCGAGAACCAGGCCGACGGTACCGGGATGCGGCTTTTCGGGTAACTCCTCCCGGACGCCGAAAATCGTCGTCGTCGACAACAATCCGGGAAGTGACGCCACCCGGACCGCCATGATCAGAAGTTGTGCCCACTCCTTGGTGGAGTCGGGCCAGCGGCCGGACACCACGAAGCCCTTCAACGAGCCGCGGGCATGGAAGGGAGCAATCTCGATGGGCCGCCCGGAATTGTCCATCCCGCCTCCTCCTCGTTTTGACGCAACAGCATGGGGCACGGGGTGGCTGGCAGACAATAGGACGCGAGTGCTAAAACCGAAGACAGGGGCGCCGCGCGCTGACGCGGCACCCCTGTTTCGAAGCATGCGGCCGATCAGCCGAAGATCAGGCCCTTGGTCTTCGAAGTCGCAGCGGCATAACGGGTCTGGACGTCCTCCCAATTGACCACGTTCCAGAAAGCCTTGACGTAGTCAGCCTTGACGTTCTTGTACTGCAAGTAGAAGGCGTGTTCCCACATATCGACCTGCAGCAGCGGGATGATGCCCAGCGGTACGTTGGCCTGCTGGTCGTACAGCTGGAAGGTCAGCAGCTTGTCGCCCAGGCTGTCGTAGCCCAGTACTGCCCAGCCGGAACCCTGCAATCCATTGGCGGCCGCCGTGAACTGGGCGCGGAACTTGTCGAACGACCCGAAGGCGTCGTCAAGCGCGGCGGCCAGATCGCCGGTCGGTTTGTCGCCACCGTTAGGCGAGAGGTTCTTCCACCAGATCGAGTGATTGACGTGCCCGCCCAGATGGAACGCCAGGTTCTTCTCGTTGAGGAAGATGGCACCGTGGTCGTCGTTGGCCCGGGCCTCCTCGAGTTTGGCGAGCGCGGCGTTGGCGCCGGCAACGTAGGCGGCATGGTGCTTGCTGTGGTGAAGTTCGTTGATCTGTCCGGAGATGTGCGGTTCCAGGGCGCCGTAGTCCCAGTCCAGATCCGGCAGGGTGTACTCAGCCACGTGATTCCTTCCTCTCGATGCCTTTTCGGTGCGGTGCAAAAGGTGCAAGCACACTCAACATTGCTCTATTGACGCCGAGCACCGCAAGGATGGCCGAGTAGAACCCACCGGTCCCGACCGGGGTCGTTCAGAAGAGGACGAGAACGGCCAGGGCGACCAGAAGCACCAGGGAGATCGCTGCGGCACGTGCGGCGGCGACCAGGTAGGACCGGTTGGACGCCAGGTCTGACCAGGGTGAACCCGGGGGCGTCCGGCGTGAGTCGAACGGCATTGTCATGGTTAATCCCCTCCTGCTGCCCGACCTGTGTATCAACGCCCCCGGCGCCGAGTGACATGCGTCACAGCCGACCACCGATCATAGCCACCCGCGCAGGGCCTTTCCAAGAAAACGACGGATTTCATGCTGTCCGATCGCTTCGGCGTGTCGTTCGGCGCGTCGGTACGTCGACGGCTGCCGTTAGCCGACGGTTCGGTTTCGCTAACCGACGCTTAGACGGTTGACCGTAACCGGGCCGTTATCGGCGCGTTATCCACAGTCCATCCGATGCAGGGCCGTCCACCGTGCGGAAATCAGCGACCACGGCCGAGGTGGGTGTGGATAAAGCTGTGGAAACTGTGGATAGGGCCCAATTGCTGCGCCGGTCCGCCGACCTAGGCGGCACTGGGTGCAA
This sequence comes from uncultured Mycobacterium sp., assembly GCA_964598975.1. GTDB lineage: Bacteria > Actinomycetota > Actinomycetes > Mycobacteriales > Mycobacteriaceae > Mycobacterium. Next base: position 13,519 of record CAZRFC010000013.1, read on the forward strand.
CAATGTGCGGGCTGATGGGGCTACCGCGGATGCCTCGCTAGGCTGGTCGGCGTGATTCAGGTGTGCTCCCGTTGCGGGACACGGTGGAATGTGCGGGATCGCCAGCGCAGTTGGTGCCCGCGCTGCCAAGGGCCGTTGCTTGCACCGGCAGTGCCGGCCGTCCAACGGCCCGCCGGGATCCCGGAGCAGCCACCGCGTCCCCAGCCCGCGACACCTCGTCCGCCGGCCGGGTTTCGATGGATCGCGGTCCGGCCGGGCCCTCCTCCGCCGCCCCGGCCCCGGCGGCGTCCGCTCGGGCCGACGCCCCGCTATGAGTCCACTCCACGCTGGGGATTGGTGGACCCGATAGCCCCGCCCACCGATAACGTCGAGCGGACGAACGCGAGGGCCGCTTCGCCGGCAACGGCGCGGGCAGTGCTGATCGGCACCGGCATCGTGTTTGCGCTGGCGGCCGGTGTGCACGTCGTTCGGTACCTACTGCTGCTCATCAACCGCACGACGCTGCTGCCGCCCTTCGTAGCCATCGGATCGTTGGTGACCGGCGTCCTGATGAGCCTTGCGGCCGTCGTCGCGGTCATCGCGACTGGTGTCATCCTGACCTCCTGGCTCATCGCCAGGCGCGCGGAGGCGTTCGCCGCGCACGGGCAGAAAGACCCCAGGCCCGAGTGGGCCCTGTGGGCGGGCTGCTTGACCCCCGGGGTGAATCTGGTGTGGGCGCCGATTCTCGTCCTCGAATTGGCAAACGCGGAACGGGGGCAGATCCGGCAGCGCGGGCCGGTGGCGCTGTGGTGGATCGCCTGGGTGGTTTCATTCCTGATTTGCGGCTGGGCGATCTGGACCAGTCGCGCCACCGACGCGCAGGGCATCGCCGACAACACGGTCACCGTGATCATCGCCTACCTGGCCGGACTGGCCGTGCTGGTGCTGTTGTGGCGGGTGCTCGACGGGTTCGTCAGCAAGCCGGTGGACCGGCCCGTGCATCGCTGGGTGATCGCCCCGCAGGATCGGATTGCCGAGTTCGACATAGCGACAGAGGCAGAGGCAGAGGCAGAGGCAGAGGCACGGGCGGCGGCAGAGGCAGAGTCGAAGTCGGGGTCCGACGAAGCGGCTGTTGAGTCCAGGGACCGGGAACCGGCAGCATAGGGCTATGTCGCCGACTGCCGCCCCGCACGGTGAGCACCCATTCGTGGTCGCCCACCGCGGCGCGTCGGCCGACCGGCCGGAACACACCCTGGCCGCCTACGAGCTTGCCCTGCAGGAAGACGCCGACGGTGTGGAGTGCGATGTCCGGCTCACCCGCGACGGACACCTCGTCTGCGTACATGACCGCCGGGTGGACAGAACTTCCACCGGCACCGGACTGGTCAGTGACCTCACACTCGCCGAGCTGCGCGAATTCGACTGGGGCGCATGGCATGGCGGCGGGCAGCCCGGAAGCGCCGGCCTGCTCACCCTGGAGGATCTGCTGACTCTTGTGCTGGACTGGAACCGCCCCGTGAAGGTTTTCATCGAGACCAAACACCCGGTTCGCTACGGCGCCCTCGTGGAGAGCCGGGTCCTGGAACTGCTGAATCGTTACGGCCTGGCCTCGCCGGCCTCGGCGGGCCTGTCGCGCGCGGTGGTCATGTCGTTCTCCGCCGCGGCGGTGTGGCGGATTCGCCGCGCGGCGCCACTGCTGCCGACTGTGCTGCTCGGTGAAACCTCCCGTTATCTCGGTGGCGGGGCTGCCACGACGGTCGGGGCCACCGCCGTCGGGCCCTCCATCGCCACGCTGCGCGAACATCCGGAACTCGTCGACCGGGCCGCTGCCCAGGGCCGTGCGATGTACTGCTGGACCGTCGACCACTACGAAGATGTCGAGTTCTGTCGGGACGTCGGGGTGGGTTGGATCGCCACCAACCACCCGGGCCGAACCAAGGCGTGGCTGCAGAACGGACTGACCGGCCCGAGAAAGTAAGGGCGCTGCGGTCAGGGCTGGCCGTCGATGACCTGCTGCGGGATGGGTGCGTCGGTGCGTAGCGCATCGAACAGCGAGCCGGCGACATCGGGGTCCCAAACGACTACGGCGCCAGCCTCATTGGCGGTGAACTCGCCGATCGGAACGGTCACCGTGGTGGACGAACCGTGTAAGGCCCAGCCGAGCCGGGCCAGACTCCAGACGTGGGAGTCTGCGTCGACGGTTAAGGCGGACAGCCCGGCATGCGGGACGGCGTACCAGCGCCAGGGGTTCAACCAGATCGGCGGACTGGTGGCGCGGCGCAGCATCGCCGACATGAATTCGCGCTGATGCAGCATGCGGTCGAGATCGGCTCGGGGTGTGGCCCGGCTGCGGACATAGCCCAGGGCGTTGGGGCCGTCGAGGACCTGGCAGCCGGCCGGTAGGTCGATCCCGGCCAACGGATCGTTGACCGGGTCGGGGGGACATACCGTCACCCCGCCGAGCGCGTCGACGACCCTCCCGAAACCGGCGAATCCGAGTTCGGCGTAGTGGTCAAGTCGTAGGCCGGTGGCCTGTTCAACGGTTTGGGCGAGCAGGGGTGCGCCGCCGACCGCGAAGGCCGCATTGAGTTTGTCCATCCCGTAGCCGGGGATGTCGACATAGGAGTCGCGCGGAATCGAGACCATCGTGGTGGGCTCGTTGGAGAGCAGGCCGGGTACGTGGACCAGCAGGATGGTGTCGGTCCGGCCAATGCCGACCTCGCCGCCGGTGGATAACTCCGACTGCTGTTCTTCGGTCAGGTCCGACCTGCTGTCCGAACCCACCAGAAGCCAGTTCGTTCCGGCCGATGGTGCCGGCCGGCCCGGGTAGTCGCCGAACACCACGACCCGGTGTAAGCCGGCCTCCACCCACACCGCGATTCCCAGCACCGCGGCGATCGCCGCGAATCCGACCGTAAAGACGGCGGTTGCGATCTGCCGGAAAACCCCGCGCCGGGCACGTGCCGGCTTGGGGCGCCGGGCCGGTGCAGAGGGTGCTTTGCGCGGCGGTACGGACCGCGGCGGTTTCGACACCGGTGGCCTTGGTGCCGGCGGCGGTTGGACCGGAAATGATTGCGGCGGTGGCGCAGGTCGACGCGGAGGCAGCGGCGGTGGCGCACGGCGCGGTGGCGGCGGTGGCGGACGGTAGCGGGGATCGCGCGGAATGACCTGTGACGGTTCGCGATAACCGGATGGCTGAGAAGTCCGCGGCCGAGGCCGAGGGGGAACCGTCGGGGGAACCCGAGGGGGAACCCGAGGCGGCAACGGTGGCAACTGAGGCAGCGGTGGAGGAATCCGCGGAATCCGCTCCGTCGGCGCATCCGATGGCGGTGGCCGGTAGTCGTTCACCCGGTCAACCTAAGCGCTGGCTGTTGCGGATCACGTCAGCCATGCCAGCCGGCCGGACAACAGCGCGTAACCGACGAAAGCGACGGTGTCGATGACGCCATGCGCGATCACCAGTGGCCACAACCGGCCGGATCGGCACCAGGCGTAGCCGAACACCACACCCATGACCAGGTTTCCCAGCCCCGCACCGATGCCCTGATAGAGGTGATAGATGCCCCGCAGCACGCTGGAGGCGAGTACCGCCCGGGACTCGCTGAGCCCCAACTGCCGAAGCCGGGTGATCAAATAGCCGACCACCACCACCTCCTCGGCGAAGCCGTTGGCGAAGGCCGCCATCACCAGAACGGGAATCCGCCACCACGAATCGTCCAGACCGGACGGCTCCACCTCGGCGTTGAGGCCGAGGTGGCGGGCCACCAGGTAGAGGACCAGGCCGGGGACACCGATCAGCGCTGCCAGGCCCAGTCCGGCCAGTCCGTCGGAGCGCCGTCGGATCCGGCCCAAGCCGATAGCGGACGGCCGGATTCCGCTGCGCCACAACAGATATAGCGCCAAGGAACCCCAGGCCACCAGCTGCGCGACGGAAACCAGGTTCAGCCCTAGGTTGATGAGGTCGTAGCGGGACTGATTGGGATTGAGCCGCACCCGCCTGCTGCCGAGCCCGGACAGCAGCGCGTCGGCAAGTTGGAGAACGGCGATCAGGGCGCTGACGCCGAACGTGACCGCGAGCATCACGCCGACCTCGATACGGATCGCGTGACGGTCGCTCACCTGAGCCACGGTAGCGGTCCGGTCCGGTCGCCCCGACCCGATAGGGTTGGGGGGTGGCACGCATCGCGTACCTCGGACCCGAGGGAACATTCAGCGAAGCGGCCCTGCTTGGGATGGCTGCCCGGGGGATGGTTCCGGGCGGGGGCGAGTCCGAGGCGCTCCCGACCGACAGCACCCCGGCGGCTCTCGAGGCGGTTCGCGCAGGCGCCGCCGACTTCGCCTGCGTTCCGATCGAGAACTCGATCGAAGGCAGCGTGCTGCCCACACTGGACAGTCTGGCGTCCGGATCGCCGTTGCAGATCTTCGCTGAACTGACTCTCGATGTCTCGTTCAGCATCGTGGCCCGGCCCGGCACCCAGCCCGGGCAGGTACTCACGGTGGCGGCATTCCCGGTGGCAGCTGCTCAGGTGCGGCACTGGCTGACCCGCCACCTGCCCGGCGCGACGGTGATCCCGGCCAATTCCAACGCGGCTGCCGCCCTCGACGTCGCGGACGGCCGCGCCGACGCCGGGGTCAGCACCGCCCTGGCCGCGCAACGCTACGGACTGGCCACCCTCGCCGAAGGGGTCGTCGACGAGGCGAACGCCCGAACCCGTTTCGTCCTGGTGGGTTGCCCCGGTCCACCGCCCGCCCGCACCGGAGCGGACCGCACCTCGGTGGTGTTGCGGATCGACAACTCCCCGGGTGCGCTGGTGGCTGCGATGAGCGAGTTCGGGATCCGGGACATCGACCTCACCCGCATCGAATCCCGGCCCACCCGAACCGAACTCGGCACCTACATGTTCTTCCTGGATTGCGTGGGGCATATCGACGACAGTGCGGTCGCCGAGGCGCTCAAGGCGTTGCACCGGCGTTGCGCCGACGTGCGGTACCTGGGTTCCTGGCCGACCGGAGCCGCGATGGGGGCGGCCCCGCCGCAACTCGACGAGACCGAACAGTGGCTGGCCCGGCTGCGTCGGGGCGGACCGTGAGCGGTCGGTTGATCCTGGTCCGCCACGGCCAGTCGCACGGCAATGTCGCGCGCCGACTGGACACCAGACCGCCGGGCGCCGAGCTCACCGAACTCGGAGTGAGCCAGGCGCGGGAATTCGCCCGGGCTCGGACCCACCCGACCGGTCTGCTGCTGCATTCGTCGGCCCTGCGCGCGGCGCAAACTGCCGCCGCAATCGGGGCCGAACTGATCGACGTGCTCCCGCGCGAGATCGACGGCATTCACGAGGTGCAGGCCGGTGACCTGGAGAACCGCAACGACGACGAGGCGATCGCCGAATTCAACGCCGTCTACCAGCGGTGGCACGAAGGAGATCTCGAGGTCGCAATGCCCGGCGGCGAAACCGGACGCGACGTACTTGATCGCTACCTTCCGGTGATCACCGACCTGCGGCTGCGCTATCTCGATGACCGCGACTGGGTTCAGGACATCATCGTCGTCAGCCACGGCGCGGCGATCCGCCTGGCCGCCGCCGCCCTCGCCGGGGTGGAATCGAGCTTCGTCCTCGAGCACCACCTGGCCAACACCGAGGCGGTGACGCTGGCGCCGATCACCGATGGACGATGGAGTTGCGTGCAGTGGGGATCACGCACCCCGCCGTTCTATCCCGAACCGGACGTGCATCCGGTCGAAGAGGCGTTACGGGCCGCCGACCCGATGGGCTGAAGCCCCACGATGAGCGCGTCAGAAGTCGCCAGGCAAGTCTGCACGCAGTGCCGCGCAACGGTTCCGGCGGCCAACTTCTGTGGATACTGCGGGGCCGACATGAAGGCCCCGGCCCAGAGCCGCCTCGCGCTGCTGCGGCCCGCCGTATTCGCGGCGTCCCCGACCGAGGGCGTGCTGCTCCCGATGGTCACCAGCACGATTTTCCCGCAGTTGCCGCAGATCCACCGCAATCCGTTCCGAACGGCCATGGCCGTCATGCTGACGGGTGTCGTCGTGCTGTCGGTACTCAGATGGCACGGACCGCTGGTCAGCCTTATCGGGCTCGGTGTTCCATCGTTGTTCATGCTCTATCTGTGGCAGGCGGACCTGTTGCGGGACATACCGATTCGGGCACTGACGATCGCTGCGACGGTGGGTGCCGGTCTGGGTGTGGGCTGGGTCGCGTTCACCGGCGGTGTGATCGCCCGCTCCTATGGCTTGTCGACGGCGGCCGGGTTCGTGCTGCAGGCGCTCATCGGCGTCGGCCTGCTCGTCTCCGTCGGCGGGGCGATCCTGATGGTGGTGCCCGCGGTGATCGTCCGTCTGCTGATCGGACGGCGGCCCTCCAGCCTCGAGTCCCTCGACGGCTTCTCCATCGGTGTCTTGGGGGCACTTTCCTTCACCGCAGCGGCGACCACTGCTCGGTTGGCACCGCAATTCGTCACCGGGATCATCGTCAGGATCCCGACGCCGAGACTGTTGATCGAAGCGATTCTCTACGGGGTCGCAGTCCCGTTGACCGCGGCAGCGGCCGGTGGCCTGATCGGCATCGTCTTGTGGTTCCAGCCCGGTAAGCGGGCAGCCGACCACCCTGGCCTGGTCCGGGCGGCCCTGTTGGCGTTCAGCCTGCTGGTCGCCGTGATCTATACCGCCATCTGGGTGATCGACGCCTCCAGGCTGCCGATGTGGCCACAGCTCACGCTGCATATCGCCATCACGGTGGTCGCGTTGCTGGCGGCGCGCAGCTGCCTCCAGTTGGCTCTTCTGCACGAGCAGCCCGACCCTTTCGGCAATCAACCGCTGCTCTGCGTTCACTGCCGGCGCGTGGTGCCGGACATGCCGTTCTGCGCCGCCTGCGGTGCTGCCTCCCGCGCGTCGTCGCGGTCTTCGCGGCGTCGTCGACGGGACCACCCCCCGGTGAAAGTATGATTTCGACAATCCGGCAGGGGGCACCATGAAAACGCGAATCGCAGTTCTGTTCGCCCTGATCGCCGCCACGATCGTCAGCGGCCGGACCGAAGTGGTGCAGCCCCCGAACAGCGGACGTATCGATGGGCCGTACGCGGCACTGCTGGCCAGTTCCACCGATCTCGGACCGGCCGGCGACCGCCGTGCGCAGCTCACCGCGGCGCTGCACAATCCGCAGCGCCCCGACCGACTCATGCGCTGGACCGCGGATCACGGGCTTTCGCTGCGCTGGCGCGACGGCGACACGTGGGCGGTGATCGAAGGGGCATCGGCATCGCTGGCGGCGGCCTTCGACGTCGACGTCCATGACTATCGCGGGCGCCGGGGTCAGGTGTTCTACGCCGCGGCGCAGCAACCCGCCGTTCCGGAGCAGGTTCAACCGGACGTGGCTGCGGTGGGCCGGATCCTTGGCTACACCCCGCACAGGGAGTCCTTGCCGCCTTTCCCCGCCGAAGTCCCCGGCGCGGGGCTGACGCCCGATGCGCTGCTGCGGACCTACAACGCCCTGCCGCTCCGAGAGGCCGGCTACACCGGCAAGGGAGTCACCGTGGTGGTGTTTGCCTTCGACGGCTTCGATCAGGCCGATCTGGATGCGTTCACCGCCGCCAACAACCTGCCGCCGCTGATTCCCGAGGTGGTCGGAGGTCAGCCGGCCAACCGACGCGGCGAGGCCACCATGGACCTCGAGGCGGTCCACGCCGTCGCCCCTGACGCCAAGAAGGTACTGGTCAACGCCCGGCCCACGGTGGAGGGAGACGGTGCCTACCAGAAGATCGCCCAGATGATGGAGGACGCCGACCGGCGCTTTCCGGGCGCGGTGTGGAGCTTCTCCATCGGCTGGGGGTGCGACAAGTTGATCACCGCCGCCGATCTGGTCCCGGTCCGCGCCGCACTGGCCCAGGCGCACACCAACGGCACCACCGCGTTCGACGCGAGCGGCGACTTGGCCGGCCTGGAGTGCAAGGGCGGCGAGGAGTGGTCGTCACCGCCGCACGCCGACAACATCGGCCTGGACTCGGTGGCGTCGATACCGGAGATGACGAACGTCGGCGGCACCACCCTGTCCACCGACGCGAGGGGCGGCTGGCTGGCTGAGCAGGCCTGGTTCGACGCTCCGCTGTCCCAGGGTTCGGCCGGGGGCGTTTCGGCGCTCTTCGACCGGCCGGCCTGGCAGCGGCAGTTGAGGGTCGACAGTGGAACCGGTCGGCGGCTCACACCGGACATCGCGGCGGTCGCCGATCCCTTCACCGGGATGCGGATCGTGTTCAACGGACAGGAGATCGTCGGCGGCGGCACGTCGCTGGCCGCCCCGATCTGGGCTGGCTTCACCGCGATGATGAACCAGTACCTGATCGAGAACGGTGGTCGACTGCTGGGCGACCTCAACCCACTGCTGTACCGAATCGCCCAGGGAGCGCGGCTCCCGGCGTTCCGTGACGTGGTCCTCGGCGGCAATGCCGTCGCGGTGGCCGGGCCCGGTTACGACCTGGTGACCGGGCTGGGCACACCTGATGTCGACAACCTGGCCCGCAATCTCCTCGTTCTGCAGAAGTTGCTGCCATGACTACCGCGGCGGTGGTGCCAAAGGTCCTGTGCCGGCGATGCGAGGTCGAGGTTCCGGACGGTAATTTCTGCGGTCTCTGCGGCTGTCGGCCGGGTGCTGAGCCCGGCAGGAGTTCAGTGTGGTTGCGCCGCAACGTATTCGGGGCGGCGCCCGGCGAAAGTGTGCTGCGCCCCTACCTGGCCAGTTCGCTGTTCCCGCAACTGCCGACCCGCGCGCGGATGCCGCTACGGGTCGCACTGGCGGTGGCCGCCGCAGCACTGTTGGGCTCGGCGATCCTGCGGATGCCTGCCCTGGGAATTGCCGTCGGTGCACTCGGGATTCCGCTGCTGTTTGCCTTCTACGTGCGGATGTCCGGGGCCGATCGCGACCTTCCGCGGGCAGCGCTGCTTGTCGGCCCGCTACTCGGTGCCGTACTGGGGGCCGCCTGGGTGTTGGTGACCGGTTCGGTGATCGCCCGCAATTACGGAGTTCCGATGTCGGTGGGACTCGCACTACACCATCTGCTGCGGGAGGGCTTCATCATCCCCGCGATCGGGATGGCGCTGATGGTGGTGCCGACAGTGTTGATCCGGTTGTGGATGACGACCCGGACCGATCGCCACCGGGAATCGTTGGACGGCTTCATGATCGGGGCGGGAACAGCCCTCGCCTTTACCGCGGCGGCCACGCTGACCCGGCTGGCCCCGCAGGTATCCGCCGGTCTCATCGCCCATGTCCGCCCGCTGCAGAGCCTTGTCATCCAGTCCGTCCTATGCGGGGTGACGGTACCGATCACCGGAGCGGCTGCCGGCGGGATGGTGGGGATCGCCCTGTGGTTCCGGCGGTCGGGAGATGACGGGCGCAGAGTCCGCTTGGTGCTTGCCCTGCTGGCGATCGCCGCCCTGCTGGCACACGCAACAGTGGGCGTCATCGACATTGTGGGCCTGCCGCAACTGGCGATGCTGATCTCCCATATCGGCATGACCGTCCTGATACTGCTCGGACTGCGACTGGCCCTTCAGTTGGCGCTCCTGCATGAGACGCATGACCCAGTCGAGGAAGACCAGCCGTTGCTGTGCCCGTATTGCTCCATGGTGGTCCCCGACATGGCATTCTGTCCGGCCTGCGGGGTGGCCACCCGGGCCACGTCGCAGGAGTCGCGCCGCGAGCGGCGGGACCGCTCGCGTCCGGTGCCGGCGGCGGTCGGCACCTACCCGGGCTACGCGTTGCCGTCTGCCAGCTATCTCGCCCCCGAACTGCCCCGGCCGAAGTACGGCTGGCTGCTCAGCCGGTGGGGGATAGGCATCGGCACGGCGGCGGTGACGCTGGGTGCGGTGGCTCTGGTGCTGACACCCAAACTCGCGCACTACATGTGTCCCCCGGACTGCGGCAAGCCACCCAGCGGCACCCCGGTGATGGCGCTACCCCGCTTCGACTCGCCGGACGGCTTGTTCTCGGTGTCCCATCCCGCGCCGGGATCGTTCTATGACATTACGACCCAAACCAGCGGTGTCACGGCAACCCTCACGGCCGGGGACGGCGGCGTCATGCAGCTGTTTGCCGAGCGTGCCAACGGCCGCTCGGCCAAGGAGGTCGCCACGGCGTTACGCAAGCGGGCTTACCCGGATTCCAAAGTGGCCTATGAGATCCCCAACGCGATGGTCGGTTATCAACCCGGCTACGGGGTGCTCGCCGACGATTGGCCGCAAGGGGCCACGGCAAGCTACTCCCGGTTGCGGATCCTGATCATGACCGCGGTGAAGAATGACGTCGCACTAGTCGCGTTCGCGACCGGGCCCTACCACGCGTTCGGGCCGGAATTCGGCCCCGGACAGCCGTCCGCGGCGAACCTCCAGATCGCCCAGGACATGGGCAAGTACGTCAACAGCTTCAAGTGGAGCGGCGACCCGGATCGGTAATCGGCTCAGCCCCAACCCAATTCATGCAGCCGTCGATCGTCGATGCCGAAATGGTGGGCTAGTTCGTGAACGACGGTGATGGCCACCTCGTCCACCACCTCGTCCTCGGTCTCGCAGACCTCGAGCAGGCTTTCCCGGAAAATCGTCACCGTGTCCGGTAGCGCCCCGGCGTAGCTGGAGTCCCGCTCGGTCAAGGCGATGCCCTCGTAGAGCCCGAGCAGGTCGGGTTCCTCGGGATGGCGGTCGGCGATGAGCACCACCACGTTGTCCATCGCCGCGGCAAGAGCCGGGGGTATCAGATCCAGCGCCTCGGATACCAGATCCTCGAAGCGCTCCGGATCCATCCGGACTGACATCAGGGGGGCGGGCTGCCAGCCGGCGCCGCGGGCAGCGGCATGTTCAACCGCTCCTCCGGGATGGCCGGCGGCGGCACGGGGGGCTGCCCGTTGATCAGCAGCGGCCCCTTGGCGCTGTTGATCAGCGTCGCCCAGCCGCCATTGCCCAGCGTGGCACCGATGCTGCAGGAGACCTGGCGGCTGCCCGCCGACCAACTCGGTAGCGAGACGGTGCTGTAGATGAGCGTCAGGGTGGTGTCGCGCAACGCCCCCGGCGCCAGATAGGCATCGGCCATCGTGTTGCACACCTCCTTGATGAAGGCGTCCTGGTCGGCATCCGAGGGCAGCCCACCGGGGAACCTCTCCGCGAGGTTCACCGTGCCGACCACCTCCATGGCATGCGGAGTCGCGCAGTCCACGGCGGTGTCATTGGGCTGGTTGGTCGGCAGGTCGATACCCAGACAGGTTCCGGGCGGCCAGACCTTCGACTGGTCGAGGTCGGCCACCCTGCCCTTGAACACCAACTGCTGGTTGGCCGGCCCCTTGAGCTGCAGACCGCACAACATCCGCCGCTCGTCGGCCTGCTTCCAGGCCTTGTCGCCCGCCCACAGCAAGCTGATGCTGAAACGGCTGTTGGGGTCGTACTTACTGCCCAGGTATCGCTCCGTCGCGGGCTCGCACTGCTCCAGGGTGATCTGCTGGATGCGCGCCGGGGAGGGCGGTTCGGCGTCGGGACCGTATTCCGATCCGGGGTAGGCCCGCATATCGACTGCCGAGGACACCTCGAAGCGGTGGTCGTCCTTACAGTCGACGATGACGGCGGAGTCCAGGCCGTTGTCCGGCCAGTTCAGGCAGTATCCGGTTTTGGCCTCGGCGAAGGTCGAGGCCACCGCGGGCGCCAGCTGTTCGGCCGGGACGACCGAGCTCAGCGGACCCTTGTCGCCGATGGGCAGCGCGATCACCGAACCGGCGATCAGCAGGCCGCCCAAGGCGGTGAGCAGCAGGGCGCGACGGGTTGACTTCGGAGCCGCGGCCCGGGGGGACTCGACGTCGGGGGCCTCGGTCAGCTCGGATAACTGCGACATTGTGCTCCATTGTGGCAGGCCGGGCGAGTGGGGTGACAAGTGCCGGTCTCGGACTGTTACTGGGTTGTGCTGTGCGCCCCCCGGCCGCCGCTCTCGGCCGCACCCCGCCGCCCCACTTAGCTGCGGGTCTGCATCGACAGTAGGGTGCAGGACGTGATCGACCTGAAAGTGGCCCGCGAGGACCCCGACGCGGTGCGCCGGTCACAACAACGCCGCGGCGAGGATCCTGCCTTGGTCGATGTGCTTCTGGAAGCGGACGCCGCCCGCCGTGCGGCCATTTCCGTGGCGGACACGCTGCGTGCCGAGCAGAAGGCGGCCAGTAAGAACGTCGGCTCGGCCAGCCCCGAGGGGCGCCCGGCCCTGCTCGAGCGCGCCAAGGAGTTGGCCGGTCAGGTCAAAGACGCCGAAGCCCGCCAATCGGACGCCGAGGCTGCCTTCACGGCTGCCCATCTGGCGATCCCCAATGTCGTCATCGACGGAGTGCCGGCCGGTGGCGAGGACGACTACGTCGTCCTCGACGTCGTCGGTGAGCCCCGGGTCATCGACAACCCGAAAGACCACCTCGAACTCGGCGAGTCGCTCGGTCTGATCGATATGGAGCGCGGAGCCAAGGTGTCCGGCTCGCGGTTCTACTTCCTCACCGGCCACGGTGCGCTGCTGCAACTGGGCCTGCTGCAACTGGCCGTTCGGCTGGCGACGGAGAACGGGTTCACCCTGATGATCCCGCCGGTGCTGGTCCGCCCGGAGGTGATGGGCGGTACCGGATTCCTCGGCGCCCACGCCGACGAGATCTACCACCTTGCCGACGATGACCTGTATCTGGTCGGCACCTCCGAAGTGCCGCTGGCCGG
>CAZRFC010000014.1:0-3521 GCA_964598975.1 uncultured Mycobacterium sp.
GCGTCCCTGGTCAACAAGGGGCTGGAGCTCATCGAAACCCATCTGCTGTTCGGAGTTCCCTACCAGCGAATCGACGTGGTGGTCCATCCACAGTCGATCGTGCACTCGATGGTCACCTTCGTCGACGGCTCGACCATCGCCCAAGCCAGCCCGCCCGACATGAAGCTGCCGATCTCGCTTGCTCTGGGCTGGCCGCAGCGGGTCGCCGGTTCGGCTGCCGCGTGTGACTTCAGCACGGCCGCCACCTGGGAATTCGAGCCCGTGGACTCGGCGGTCTTCCCAGCTGTGGACCTGGCGCGGCAGGCCGGGGAGGTCGGCGGATGCATGACCGCGGTCTACAACGCGGCCAACGAAGAAGCCGCGGAGGCCTTCCTGGCCGGACGGATCAGATTCCCGGCCATCGTGAGAACAATCACTGACGTGCTCGCCGCCGCCGACCAGTGGGCCGCCGAACCGGCTACCGTGGAGGACGTACTCGACGCCCAGCGCTGGGCCAGGCAACGTGCACGCGACGCCGTCGACGTCGCCGCACAGGAGGTCGCTTCATACCGATGATGTTCGTTATCGGCATCGTGCTGTTCGCACTGGCCATTCTGGTGTCGGTGGCACTGCACGAGTGCGGCCATATGTGGGTGGCCCGCGCCACCGGGATGAAGGTCCGCCGCTACTTCGTCGGCTTCGGTCCGACGCTGTGGTCGACGAACCGGCCTAACAAGCTGGGCTCTACCGAGTACGGCGTCAAAGCCATTCCGTTGGGTGGATTCTGCGATATCGCCGGTATGACGGCCGTCGAGGAGTTACCGCCCGAGGATCAGCAGTACGCCATGTACAAGCAGAAGACCTGGAAACGGGTCGCGGTGCTGTTCGCCGGTCCGGCAATGAATTTCATCATCGGGCTGGTCCTCATCTACGGGATCGCACTGGTGTGGGGATTGCCGAACCTGCATCCCCCGACCACCGCCGTCGTGGGCGAAACCACCTGCGTCAAGCCGGAAGTGACCAAAGGCCAACTCGGCGACTGCTCGGGAGCGGGGCCTGCCGCCGCGGCCGGTATCCAGCCCGGCGACGTCGTCGTGAAGGTCGGATCCACCGATGTCACGACCTTCGAAGAGATGGTCTCCGCGGTGCAGAAGGCGAGCGGGCCGACACCGTTCGTCGTGGAACGCACCGTCGACGGAACGACTGCCACCGTTGACACCGTCGTGGACGTCAGCACCACCAAGCGCTGGATAGCCCCGCCCGGTGGCGGCGAGGCCACCGGACCATCTGATGTCGGTGCCATCGGAATCACCGCGGCGCAGTTCGGACCTACGCACTACAACGTCCTTTCCGCCGTCCCCGGAACCTTCGCCTTCACCGGCGATCTGGCGGTCGAGATCGGCAAGTCCCTGGCGAAGATCCCCTCCAAGGTGGGGGCGCTGGTGAGTGCGATCGGCGGCGGCGAGCGTGACCCCGAGACGCCGATCAGCGTCGTGGGCGCCAGCATCATCGGTGGCGACACCGTCGACCACGGGCTGTGGGTGGCGTTCTGGTTCTTCCTGGCCCAACTCAACTTCGTCCTCGGCGCCATCAACCTGGTGCCGCTGCTTCCGTTCGACGGCGGCCACATCGCTGTCGCTGTGTTCGAGAAGCTGCGCAACATGTTGCGTGCCGCCCGCGGCCTGGTGCCGGCTGGCCCGGTTGATTACGGCAAACTGATGCCGGCCACGTATGTGATCCTCGTTCTGGTGATGGGCTACATGGCGTTGACCGTCACCGCCGACTTGGTCAATCCAATTCGTTTGTTCCAGTAGGAGATTCGTATGACCTCCATCGGTTTGGGCCTGCCGGCCGCACCGCCCCCCACTCTGGCGCCGCGCCGCAAGACGAGGCAGCTCATGGTGGGCAACGTCGGGGTGGGGAGCGAATACCCGATCCCGGTTCAGTCGATGTGCACCACCAAGACCCATGACGTCAACGCCACCCTGCAGCAGATAGCGGAGTTGACCGCATCGGGCTGCGACATCGTGCGGGTGGCCTGCCCGCGCCAGGAGGACGCTGACGCGCTGGCCGAAATCGCCCGGCACAGCAACATTCCGGTGATCGCCGACATCCACTTCCAGCCGAAGTACATCTTCGCCGCGATCGACGCGGGGTGCGCGGCTGTGCGGGTGAATCCGGGCAATATCAAGGAGTTCGACGGCCGGGTCGGCGAGGTCGCGAAGGCCGCCGGCGCCGCCGGGATTCCGATCCGCATCGGCGTCAACGCCGGTTCGCTGGACAAGCGGTTCCTGGAGAAGCACGGCAAAGCAACTCCGGAGGCGCTGGTCGAGTCCGCGCTGTGGGAGGCCTCGCTGTTCGAGGACCACGGCTTCGGGGACATCAAGATCAGCGTCAAACACAACGATCCGGTCGTGATGGTGGCGGCTTACCGCTTGTTGGCCGAGAAGTGTGACTACCCGCTGCATCTCGGCGTCACCGAGGCCGGGCCGGCGTTCCAGGGCACCATCAAGTCCGCGGTCGCGTTCGGCGCGCTGCTCTCCGAGGGCATCGGCGATACCATCCGGGTCTCGCTGTCGGCGCCGCCAGTGGAGGAAGTCAAGGTCGGCAACCAGATTCTGGAGTCGCTGAACCTGCGGCCCCGAGGTCTGGAGATCGTTTCGTGCCCGTCGTGCGGGCGGGCCCAGGTTGACGTCTACACCCTGGCCAACGAGGTCACTGCCGGCCTGGAGGGCCTCGACGTTCCGCTGCGGGTGGCGGTGATGGGATGTGTCGTCAACGGACCAGGCGAGGCCCGCGAGGCCGACTTGGGGGTGGCCTCGGGCAACGGCAAGGGACAGATCTTCGTCAAGGGCGAGGTGATCAAGACCGTCCCGGAGGCCAAGATCGTCGAGACGCTCATCGAGGAAGCCCTGCGCCTCGCCGAAGACATGAAGGACGGCACGGATGCGGCTGCGGGCGGTTCGCCGGTCGTCACCGTAAGCTGAGGGGGCACCCCCGACCGGGGGCTTGACCCGCAGAAAGAGCGCCATGTCGGCTCCGTCGCTGTTCCGCTCAGTAGACGCGCGGCGGGTGACGGTGGTGCGAGACTCCGACGCGGTGGCGCGGGTTCTCGCCGACGATCCGGTGAGCGGATGCATGGTGGCCGCCCGGGTGGCGGACCACGGTGCCGAGCCCAGCGCCATCGGGGGAGAGCTGTGGACCCGCCGCAGGGTCGAGGACTCGCTCTGCTACTCCGGCGCCAATCTGATCCCGCTGCGAGGTGCCCTCGCCGATGTCCTTGCTTTCGCGGACCGGGCGCTCAGCATCCCTCGGCGGTGTTCCTCGGTGGTCGGGCGAGCCGAGTTGGTGCTCCCGATGTGGGAGCGGCTGGAGCAGGGCTGGGGGCAGGCCCGAGATGTGCGGGACTGTCAGCCACTGATGGCGCTACGGGCGCGGCCGCGAAGCGTAGCCGACCCGCGCGTGCGCCGGGTGCGGATGGACGAGTTGGACGCCTATCTGGTGGCCGCGGCCGGCTCGGGCGGCACGCTTTCGGGGCTGAT
>CAZRFC010000014.1:3531-26133 GCA_964598975.1 uncultured Mycobacterium sp.
GCCTATCTGGTGGCCGCGGTTGACATGTTCATCGGCGAGGTCGGGATCGACCCGCGGGCCGGCGACGGTGGACGCGGTTACCGCCGCAGGGTGGCAAATCTGATCGCGGCAGGGCGGGCGTTCGCCCGGTTCGAACACGGTCAGGTGGTTTTCAAAGCCGAGATCGGCTCCCAGTCCCCGGCGGTCGGGCAGATCCAGGGGGTATGGGTGCATCCGGAGTGGCGCGGTCGCGGTCTGGGCACGGCAGGTACGGCGGCAGTGGCTTCAACGGTGGTTCAGTCCGGTCGCATCGCGAGCCTTTATGTCAACGGCTACAACACCGTCGCCCGGGCTGCCTATGCGCGGGTGGGTTTCCGCGAGGTGGGGATTTTCGCCACCGTGCTGCTCGACTGACCACCACAGCCCGCGAGGCTGAACCCTGGGCGGCGAAACGCGGATATGCCCGCCGACGTTTCAGTCTCGGCGGAGAAATCGGGGAGACAAGCGCGCGCCTCCGGGCAATCGCGATCACGGACTCATAACATTTGTCTCAATGGCAACTTTGGCAACAAAAGTCACAGGTATCGCAGCGGCCCTGGCGCTGATATCGGGAACGCTGTCGGCGTGCACGCCGAAAGCGGAGGGTCCGGCCCCGGCCGCCAAACAGTTCCTCGCCGAACTCGGCAAGGGTGACACGGGCGCCGCCGCCGCTCTCAGCGACCGCCCGTCGGAGGCCCACGCCGCCCTCAACGAGGCCTGGTCGCGGCTGCAGGCCAACCGACTGGACGCCACCGTTCTGGGTTCGCGCTTCACCGAAGACACCGGAAGTGTGAACTACCGATTCACCTGGCAGCTGCCCAAGGACCGAACGTGGACCTACGACGGCGTGCTCAACATGATCCGCGACGAGGGCACCTGGCGGGTCCGCTGGTCGGCCAGCGCGCTGCACCCCCGACTCGGCGAGCACCAGACCGTCGAACTGCGCGCCGATCCACCGAAGCGTGCATCGGTCAACGAGATGAGCGGCACCGAAGTCCTGGTGCCCGGCACCCTGTACCGCTACCAACTCGATGCAACCCGCGCCGCGGGCAGCCTGATGGGCAGCGCCCGGGTGGCCGCTGATGTGCTGCGGCAGTTCGACAACACGCTGAACGCCCAGCGGCTCGCCGAACAGGCCAGCTCGGCGAAGGGCCCGCTGGACCTGATCACGCTGCGTTCGTCCGATCACGACAAAGTCGCCCAGGTGCTCGACGCGCTGCCGGGGATCGTCGTCACGCCGCAGGCCGAAATGCTGCCCACCGATCAGAATTTCGCACCCGCCGTGGTCAACGAGATCAAGAAGGCGGTCGTCGACGAGTTGGACGGCGAAGCGGGCTGGCGGGTGGTCAGCGTCAACCAGAACAGTGCCGATGTCGATGTCCTCACCGAGGTCGCGCCCAAGCCGGCGCCGTCGGTATCGGTGACGCTGGACCGGCTGGTTCAGAACGCCGCCCAGCATGCGGTCGACGGTCAGTGGCGCAAGGCCATGCTCGTGGTAATCAAACCGTCCACCGGGGAGATCCTGGCGGTGGCCCAGAACGGGGCGGCCGACGCCGATGGCCCGGCGGCCACCACCGGCCTCTATCCACCCGGTTCGACCTTCAAGATCGTCACCGCGGGGGCGGCCATGCAGTCCAATATGGCCACTCCGAACAGCCTGCTCGGCTGCCCCGGTGATATCGAGATCGGGCATCGCGTCATCCCGAACTACAACAAGTTCGACCTCGGCGTGGTGCCGATGTCCCAGGCGTTCGCCAAGTCGTGCAACACCACCTTCGCCGAACTGTCGAGCCGGATGAACCCGACGGCCCTGACCGTCGCGGCCTCGCAGTTCGGTATCGGCCCCGACTACACCATCGAGGGACTGACCACCGTCACCGGGACGGTTCCACCGACGGTGGATCTGACCGAACGGACCGAGGACGGGTTCGGTCAGGGCAAGGTCCTGGTCACGCCGTTCGGGATGGCGTTGGCAGCGGCTACCGTCGCGGCCGGCCGGACTCCCACGCCGGTCTTGATCGCGGGCCGCCAGACCGCCCAGACCGGCGAGAACCCCCCGGTCGATCCCGTCGTACTGGACGGACTTCGCTCAATGATGCGGATGGTGGTGACCAACGGTACGGCTACGGCCATCGACGGCATCGGGGAGGTATACGGCAAGACCGGTGAAGCTGAATTCCAGGGTGGCTCGCATGCCTGGTTCACCGGCTACCGGGGAGACCTGGCGTTTGCCGGACTCATCGTCGGCGGTGGAAACTCCACCTATGCGGTACAGATGGTGCGGCAGATGCTCGAGGAACTGCCGCCGGATTTCCTGGCTTAGGGCTGCTAGTGGGCTGCTAGCCGGCCACGATTTCGCCGCCCCGCACAGTCACCGCACGGGCTACCAGAGGCTCGGTGGCCGGGCCGCGTGCCACAGCTCCGTCAAGATCGAATTTACTTCCGTGACAGGGACATTCGATCCCGCCATCCTTGACGGCCAACGCGCAACCGGCATGTGTGCAGCGAGCGACGAATCCCTTGAAGACTCCCGCACTCGGCTGGGTCACCAGGGTGCCGTCGACGATCTTGGCTTCGCCGACTGCGACGTCGGCGGCCGGTGTCAGCACCTGACCGGCGGTCGGCGGGGGAGAGTTGGGAACCTTGCCGGCCTGCCCACAGGCCGTGAGCGGAGCGGCCAACGGGCCCAGTGCGGCCCCGATCAATACCGAACGACGTGGCACATCTGACATGGGCGGAGCCTACCGAGCCTCATGTCAGCCGGTAAATTGGTTCTGTCATGACTGATATCGAGAACAGGTACGACACCAGGGCCGTCGTCCGCTACGACGGTGTCCCGGCCATGCGGATATCCGACGCGGACCGAAACGGCACACTGCGCCGTCTGCACAACGCCGTCGCGCACGGGTTGATCGACATCGGCGAGTTCGAGGAACGCTCGATGCAGGTCTCGATGGCACGCCAGCCTGCCGATCTGGAAGCACTGGTCGACGACCTGCCCAGGGCCGGTGCCATCGCCTCTTCGTCGGCCGACCGACTCGAATTGCGTGGCTGGATGGGCTCGCTGCACCGCAGCGGTGAGTGGACGGTTCCGACCCGGCTGTCGCTGGTGCGCCGGGTCGGCTCGGTGGATCTCGACCTCACCACCGCCCGCTTCGCCGGACCGGTGGTGGTGATCGAGTTGGATCTGGTGCGCGGATCGCTGGATCTGCGGCTACCGGAAGGTGCCAGCGCTTCGATCGACGACGTCACCGTCTACGGCGGCAGCGCCCGCGACCGTCGCAAGAACCCGCCGGCCGAGGGTAAGCCGCACGTGGTGCTCACCGGCCGGGTCGTGCTGGGGTCGGTCAACATCCGCGGGCCCAAGCGGAGGCAGGTGCCATCGCTGCCCGTCCTGCGGCGTCGGTGAGGTTGATACATGCGCAGCGCGCTTAGCGCGGGGGCGGTCTCCCCGACGCTGCCGGTACCCAAGTCGATCGAGCGGCCCGAATACGTCGGCCGGACCGACGCCGCCGAGGGCAGCGAACCGTGGGTGCAGAGCCCCGAGGTCATCGAAAAGATGCGCATCGCCGGTCGGATCGCCGCTCGGGCGCTCGCCGAAGCGGGCAAAGCCGTCGCCCCGGGAGTGACCACCGACGAACTTGACCGGATCGCGCACGACTACATGGTCGACCACGGCGCCTACCCGTCCACCCTGGGCTACAAGGGATACCCGAAGTCCTGCTGCACCTCGCTCAACGAGATCATCTGCCACGGCATCCCGGACTCGACGGTGATCCAGGACGGCGACATCGTCAACATCGACGTCACCGCCTACATCCACGGTGTCCACGGCGACACCAATGCCACTTTCCTGGCCGGCGACGTCAGCGAGGAGCACCGCCTGCTCGTGGAACGGACCGAGGAGGCCACCGCCCGCGCCATCAAGGCGGTCAAGCCCGGCCGGGCGCTGTCGGTGGTCGGCCGGGTCATCGAGGCCTACGCGAATCGGTTCGGCTACAACGTCGTTCGCGACTTCACCGGGCACGGTATCGGCACCACCTTCCACAACGGCCTCGTTGTCCTGCACTACGACCAGCCCAGTGTGGACACCGTTCTGGAGCCCGGTATGACGTTCACCATCGAGCCGATGATCAACCTCGGGACGCTGGATTACGAGATCTGGCCGGACGGTTGGACGGTGGCCACCAAGGACCGCAAGTGGACGGCGCAGTTCGAGCACACCATCGTGGTGACCGACGACGGCGCTGAGATCCTGACCCTGCCGTGAGCCGGGCTGGCGCGGGGGGAGCGCTGCTGATCGCGGGCACCACCTCCGACGCCGGCAAGTCCATGGTCGTGGCCGGATTATGTCGGCTCTTGTCCCGCACGGGAATCCGCGTCGCCCCGTTCAAGGCGCAGAACATGAGCAACAACTCCGCCGTCGCCTTCGATGCGGAGGGGCTCGGCGGTGAGATCGGCAGGGCCCAGGCCATGCAGGCTCGGGCCGCCGGCCTGGCGCCCAGTGTGCGGTTCAATCCGATCCTGCTCAAACCCGGTAGTGACCGGACCTCCCAACTGCTGGTCCGCGGCCGCCCGGTCGGTGTGGTGGGCGCCCGGGACTACATCACCCACCGCGATCGGCTGGCCGCTGTGGTCGCCGAGGATCTCGGCGCGCTGCGCGCCGAATTCGACGTCGTGCTGTGCGAGGGCGCCGGCTCGCCCGCCGAGATCAACCTGCGGCCGACCGATCTGGCCAACATGGGTCTTGCTCGCGCCGCCGGACTGCCGGTCGTAGTGGTAGGCGACATCGACCGCGGCGGTGTGCTGGCCCACCTGTTCGGCACGGTGGCGGTGCTCGCGCCGGGGGACCAGAAACTCATCGCCGGATTCATCGTCAACAAGTTTCGTGGCGACCCGTCGCTGCTCAAGCCCGGACTTGACCAGCTTGCCGTACTGACCGGGCGACCCACCTACGGCGTGCTGCCCTACAGCGACCAGCTATGGCTCGACGCCGAGGACTCGCTGTCGGTGACGGCCGGGGGGGTGGTCGGCAGGCCCGCACCGCCATGCGGCGAGCAATGGCTGCGGGTCGCGGCGGTGCGACTGCCCCGCATCTCGAACTCCACCGATATCGAGGCGCTTGCCTGCGAGCCCGGCGTGACGGTTCGGTGGATCACCGAGCCGGCCGAACTCGCCGACGCCGACGTTGTGGTGCTACCCGGCAGCAAGGCCACCGTTGCCGACCTGCAGTGGCTGCGTGAGCGGGGACTGGCCGATGAACTGGTTGCGCATCGGGGCCGTGGCGGTGTGGTGCTGGGGATCTGCGGCGGCCTTCAGATGCTGTGCCGACGCATTGAGGACACGGTCGAAAGCGGCCGTGGGATCACGCCCGGTCTGGATCTGCTCGACGCCGACATCGCCTTCGCCACGGACAAGACGGTACGCAGCTGGGGGGCGCCCTTGCGCGGCTACGAGATTCACCACGGGCAGGTCGTCCGGTGCTCCGAGGAGGCTTGGTTCGAGGCTGACGGATCCGCCCAGGGCTACACCCGTGACGGCGTGTTCGGCACCCACTGGCACGGTCTTTTCGACAACGACGCGTTCCGTCGCGAGTGGCTGGCTCGGGCGGCCGAGAAGGCCGGGGTGACCGGGTTTCAGGTGGCCCCCGATACCAATGTCGCCGACCGCCGCGACACTCAACTGGACCTGATGGCCGACCTGCTGGCGGCCCACCTCGACATTGATGCGGTGCTGGCTCTGCTCGACGGGCCGCCTGCCCCCGCGCCGGTGATCACCAGCACTGTCGTTGGCCTACCCTGACACCATGGCGGGTCCCCACAAGCTTCTGAGTGTTGCGGCGGTACTCGCTGTCACCGCCCTTCCGCTAACCGGGTGCGGCGCAACGGTGGCCGGGACTGCCACCTGGCCGGGAGCCGTCCTGCAGGGGGCACTTCTTGAGGAGTCCGATTTCCCAGCCGGGGTGGAGTACGGCCGAATCACCGAGCGACCGGGACAGTCGGACGGCGCTGATGAGCCGGGCTCAATGCTGTCCCGCCCGCAAGGTTGCGCAAACGCGCTGACGAATGTCATCAAAGAGTCCGGCCGGAACGAGACCGGTCCCGGAAGCGCGGCCAAGTACGTGGTGGCCTACGACGGCGCGCGCATCGTGATGACGTTGCTGTCCTGGAAGCTGGATCTCGCGGCCCTCAAATCCGCCGCCGACCGGTGCGCGCAGTTCGAGGCGTTCTTCGATCCGGACTCCGAGGGCATCCCCATGACCACCGCAGCGTTGCCCGGTCTGGACGATGGCGCGCTGGCCTATCAGCAGACGATGAACCTCGGTGGCTCGCCGAGCAGCGTGTACATGGCGTTCCAGAATGTCGGCGGACGGGCCGTTTTCGGGGTTGCCTTTCCGGTTAATAATCCGGACATCGGTGTGAAAGCAGCACTGCCGCAAACGTTCTTGGACGCCTTCCGTCGCCAGGTGAACAAACTTCAGGCTTCCTGAATAGTCTCTGAGAGCACACCGGAAACCATCAACTCCGCGTGCGGCACCGCAGTAGCGTGTGCCAGATGCCTGCGACGATGATGACCGTCGACGGCTTCGGTGTGCCAGTGAGTGTCGCCGGGCCGGACAGGGGGGCCAACGTCGTGCTGCTCGGTGCAGCGCAACATCCGCTGGGTGCTTACGAACCACTGTGCAAGCGGTTGCACATCGCCGCCACCCGCACCATCGTCATCGGTGCCGATCCGCGGCTTGACCCCAAAGACGTCGTCGACATCATGGACAACCTCAACGTTCCGTCGGGAGTGCTGGTCGGGGACCGGTCCGGCGCGGAACTGGCCTGGCAGGCGGCTGCCGCCAGTCCGGCAAGATTCACCGGCCTGGTCGTCATCGACCGCGGCCACCCACGGGTCCCCGATCCGAACGGTGTCGTGCGCGATGCCGAGTGCCCGCCGGTGGAGATCAACACCACCGCGTTGGTCAACACCCCGGCCACCAGGGCAATGGCCAAGGCCAGCCAGCGCTTCGTCTACAGCGACTTTCGGCTGGTTCAGTTCAGCGCCCGGCGCGACGTAGAGGTAGCCACCGCACAGTTGGCCGCTGAGATCGTGCTGCGCAGTAGCACCTGGTAACTACCGCGAGGCCTGAAGGCCGGTGATCTAGCCGGCAGCCGCCGGAACCTCAACCTGCCGGACCGGCCCGGTGAACCACTTCTTCACCGAGGCGTGCCAATAAAGCCACAGCAGGAAGAGCACCCCGAACACCACCAACGGCGTGTAGTTGACGAATTTCCACTCGAAGCCGGGGTCCCACGGCACCCCGCCCAGCGACGTCGGGAACATTGCGACGATCGAGGTGATGATGATCTCGGCCAGCGCCAGGGGTGCCATCCAGCGATAGTGTCCACGCAGGTTCCAGCTGCCGACCTGAAACGAATCCCCGGCCTTCCAGCGGAAGTAGATGGGCACCGCAAAGCACAGGTACAGGCCCACCACGCCGATGGACACCACCGCGAAGAAGGCGATCGGAACCGGCGCGCCATTGAT
The DNA here is from genome assembly GCA_964598975.1 of uncultured Mycobacterium sp. GTDB lineage: Bacteria > Actinomycetota > Actinomycetes > Mycobacteriales > Mycobacteriaceae > Mycobacterium. The sequence goes on from CAZRFC010000014.1 coordinate 11,083, forward strand.
GTCCACCTCGACCAGTGCGGGCAGGGTCAGCAGCGCGGCGATGGCTGCGGTGATCATCACGGCGTTGGCCGGAACGCGGTTGGAGTTGACCGCTGACCAAAGTTGATGACCCGGCACCGCCCGGTCGCGGCTGAAGGCGAACAGCATCCGGGAGGCACTTGTCTGGCAGGCTGTGGTGCAGAACAACTGACCGGCGGTGGAGATCAGCAGCACCAGCGCGGCCCACTGTGAGTTCAGCGCCTGGCTGAAGATGGTCGCCACTCCGCCGCCTGCGGCCGAGACCGCGTCGGAGTCTTGGACCGCGAACAGGAAAGAGAGTAGAAGAATCCAGCCGCCGATCGCCGAGTAGAAGATCGAACGCCAGATGCCCTGCGCGGCAGCGTTGGCCGCGCTCTTGGTCTCCTCGGACAGATGGGCCGAGGCGTCGTATCCGGTGATCGTGTACTGCGTGAGGATCGCCGAGATCGGCAGCACAATCAGCAACCAGCCAAGGCCAGAGGTCGCACCGCCGAACATGCCGCTGTTGTTGATGGTCTTGGCGAAGACGTCGCTGAAACTGGCGTGCCGCTCCGGCACCAGGAACAGGATGCCGATCACCGTCGCCGCACCGGCCACGTGCCACCACACCGAGATGTTGTTGATCACGGCCAGCAAGTGGCTGGAGGTGATGTTGATGACGGCGACGACCACCAGGATGATCAGGAACATCACGAACACCCGCTTGAGGCTGTAGCCGGCCAGCCAACTTTCGCTGAGTGTCCCCAGCGTGAGGTCAAGGAATGTCGCGCTGCCGTAGGCGACGGAAGCCAGGATGGCGATCAGCCCGATCAGATTGAGCCAGCCGGTGTAGAAACCTGCCTTTGCTCCCCCGAGTTTGGCAGCCCACCAATAGATTCCGCCCGAAGTCGGATAGGCCGAAACGAGTTCCGACATGCACAGCCCGACCAGCAGGATGAAGCCGGCGAGAATCGGCCAACCCCAAGCGATCGCGGCCGGACCGCCGTTGTTCCAGCCCAGGCCGAATGAGGTGAAACAACCTGCCAGGATCGAGATGATGGAGAACGAGATAGCGAAGTTGTTGAAACCCGACCAGGACCGTTGCAGTTCCTGGTTGTAGCCCAACCGTGCCAGGTGCAGTTCATCTTCGTCGAGAATTTCGTGGCCCTCGGGCACGGCGGGTCTCCTTCGTCACAGGTCTGAGGGCACAATAGGCTCCTATTGGTCGGTTGTCCTACCTTTTGGGTGTCGTTCGTGTTAAGGAGTGCACGTGACATTTGAGCGCCACGGCTTATCCAAGGGCCTTCTGACGCCGGGCGAGTTGGACCGGTTGATGGCCGCCGGCGACATCGACACGGTGATCGTGGCGTTCCCGGACATGCAGGGGCGACTCACCGGCAAGCGAGTGTCGGCGCGACTGTTCGTCGAGGAGGTCGCCGCCCACGGGGCGGAGTGCTGCAACTATCTGCTGGCCGTCGACGTCGAGATGAACACCGTCGACGGCTACCGCATGTCCAGTTGGGAGTCCGGATACGGCGACATGGTGATGCGCCCGGACCTGAACACGCTGCGCCTGTTGCCGTGGCTGCCAGGTACCGCGCTCGTGATGGCAGATCTTCAGTGGCTCAACGGTGATCCGGTGATCGCCGCACCGCGCAGCATCCTGCGCACTCAGACCGACCGATTGGCGCAACGCGGGCTTAGTGCCTTCGTCGGTACCGAACTGGAATTCATGGTCTTCGAACAGAACTACCGGTCCGCCTGGGCGAGCGGCTACCGCGATCTGACCAAAGCCAGCGACTACAACGTTGACTACGCCATCCACGCCTCCACCCGGATGGAGCCGCTACTGCGGGACATCCGACTGGGCATGGACGGTGCGGGCATGTACTGCGAAGGCGTGAAGGGCGAATGCAATCCCGGCCAGCAGGAGATCGCGTTCCGCTACGACACCGCCCAGGTGACGTGCGACAACCACACGATCTACAAGAACGGCGCGAAGGAGATCGCCGACCAGCACGGCCAGAGCCTCACCTTCATGGCCAAGTTCGACGAACGCGAGGGCAACAGCTGCCACATCCATCTGTCGTTACGCGGCGCCGACGGCGCGCCGGTGTTCTCCACAGACGATAACGACGAAATGTCCTCTGGAATGTCCCCTGGAATGTCCCCCCTGTTCCGAAGCTTCCTGGCCGGACAACTGGCCACCCTGCGAGAGTTGACGCTGTGCTACGCACCGAACATCAACTCCTACAAGCGATTCGCTGACGGTAGCTTCGCCCCGACAGCCGTCGCCTGGGGTATGGACAATCGCACCTGCGCCATGCGAGTTGTGGGACAGGGTCATTCCATGCGTGTCGAGTGCCGCGCTCCCGGCGGTGATGTGAATCCCTATCTGGCGGTGGCCGCGCTGGTGGCCGGCGGGCTTCACGGAATCGACAAGGGACTCGAACTGCCTGAACCCATCGCCGGTAACGCCTACGCCAGCGCCGCCGAGCGGTTGCCCACCACGCTTGCCGAGGCTGCGCGGTTGTTCGAGCAGTCCGAGGTCGCCCGGGCGGCGTTCGGCGACGAGGTCGTCGAGCACTACCTCAACAACGCGAGCGTGGAACTGTCCGCGTTCAATTCCGCTGTCACCGACTGGGAGAGGGTGCGCGGCTTTGAACGCTTCTAATGCGGTCGGTGCCGGTCCGGTCATTGGACTGACGACCTACCGACAGCAAGCCCGTAGCGGGGTGTGGGATGTGCACGCCAGCTTCCTGCCGGGGGTCTACCTCGACGGTGTGACCCGGGCCGGCGGTATCGCCATTCTGTTGCCGCCGCAGTCGGTCGACGTCGCCATCGCGGATCGGGTGGTGGACGGCCTCGACGGGTTGATCATCACGGGGGGCAAGGACATCGATCCGGCAACCTACGGGCACGCGCCGCATCCGGCCACCGAGGAGCCGGCGCGTGATCGCGATGCCTGGGAGTTCGCTCTGCTGGCCGCGGCGATGCGACGAGGCGTACCGGTGCTGGGGATCTGTCGTGGGGCACAGGTGCTCAACGTCGCACTTGGCGGAACCCTGCACCAGCATCTGCCCGATGTCATCGGGCATAGCGGCCACCGCGCCGGTGATGCGGTGTTCGCCATCTCCACGGTGCACACCGTCGAGGGCAGCACAGTGGGTTCACTGTTGGGCCCCAGCGTGCAAGCCAGGTGCTATCACCACCAGGCCATCGATCGCCTCGGCGAGGGTCTGATGGTCAGCGCGGTCGACCCCGACGGTGTGATCGAAGCGATAGAGATGCCCGGCCCGTCCTTTCTGCTCGCCGTGCAATGGCATCCCGAAGAGACCCTCGACGACCTCCGTCTGTTCGCCGGACTCATCGAGGCGGCCCGAAACTACTCAGCGGAGAGGGCGTGCAGGTGACGACTACTCAGTTGATCAATCCGGCCACCGAGCAGGTGCTGCGGACCGTTGAATTGTTCGACGCCGCCGCAGTCGACGAAGCGGTTTCCAGAGCCAAGGCAGCCCAGAAAGCCTGGGCTGCGCTGCCCCCCGCCGAGCGCGCAGCGGCGCTGCGATCATTCGCGACAACCGTCGACGCCCACATCGGCGAGTTGGCCGCGCTGGAGGTGGAAAACTCCGGTCATCCTGTTTCGGCTGCCGAGTGGGAGGCCGGCCACGTCCGAGACGTTCTGCAGTACTACGCCGCATCCCCGGAACGGCTGAGCGGCAGGCAGATTCCGGTGGCGGGCGGCCTTGACGTCACCTTCCACGAACCGATCGGCGTCATCGGTGTGATCACCCCGTGGAACTTCCCGATGCCCATCGCCTCGTGGGGCTTCGCGCCCGCACTGGCGGCCGGGAACGCCGTGCTGCTCAAGCCTGCCGAGTGGACGCCGCTGACCAGCATCAGATTAGGGGAACTCGCAGTCCAGGCCGGGTTGCCGCCGGATCTTTTCCAGGTCCTGCCCGGTAAGGGCAGCGTGGTGGGGGAGCGGTTCGTCACCCACCCGGATGTGCGCAAATTGGTGTTCACCGGATCGACCGAGGTCGGTACAAGGGTGATGGCCGGCGCGGCGGCGGGTGTCAAAAGGGTGACCCTCGAACTCGGCGGCAAGAGCGCCAACATCGTCTTCGACGACTGCGACCTGGAACGCGCAGCGGCCACCGCGCCGTACGGGGTTTTCGACAATGCCGGTCAGGATTGCTGTGCGCGCAGCCGGATCCTGGTGCAGCGCAGCGTCTTCGACATATTCATGGAACTTCTTGAGCCCGCGGTCAAGGGAGTGGTCGTCGGTGATCCGTCGCGTCGTGATACCGAAATGGGTCCATTGGTGTCCCGGCCGCACTTCCAGTCCGTCGCCTCCTATGTGCCCGACGATGCCCCGGTCGCCTTCCGGGGTTCCGCGCCCGCCGGACCCGGATACTGGTTCCCCCCAACTGTCCTCACCCCGAACCGGGCAGACCGCACGGTGACCGAAGAGATCTTCGGACCTGTGGTGGCGGTGCTGCCGTTCGAGGACGAGGCCGACGCCATCGAGTTGGCAAACGACACCGCCTACGGCCTGTCCGGCTCCATCTGGACCGAGAACCTGTCGAGGGCGATGCGGGTGTCACGGGCAGTCGAGTCCGGGAACCTCAGCGTGAACTCGCATTCCTCGGTGCGCTACAGCACACCGTTCGGTGGGTTCAAGCAGTCCGGTCTGGGCCGCGAACTCGGTCCGGACGCCCCGGAGCACTTCACCGAAACCAAGAATGTCTTTTTTGCGATTGGAGATGCCACGTGACCCAGACACACGTAGATCTGACCCGGAGACTGGCGGGCCGGATCGCCGTCATTACCGGCGCGGCCAGCGGTATCGGACTGGCTACCGCCCGGCGGATGCACGCCGAGGGGGCCACCATCGTCGTCGGTGATATCGACCCCAGGGCCGGTGAACCGGTGGCCGACGAACTCGGGGGACTCTTCGTCGCCGTGGACGTCTCCGACCAGGGCCAGGTCGACAATCTCTTCGACGCCGCCGCGGCCGCCTACGGTTCGGTGGATATCGCCTTCAACAACGCCGGTATCTCCCCGCCGGACGACGACCTCATCGAGAGCACGGAGCTACCCGCCTGGCAGCGGGTTCAGGATGTCAACCTCAAGAGTGTCTACCTGTGTTGCCGGGCCGCGTTGCGGCACATGGTTCCGGCCGGCCGGGGTTCCATCATCAACACCGCCTCGTTCGTCGCGGTGATGGGTTCGGCTACCTCGCAGATCTCCTACACCGCATCCAAGGGCGGGGTGCTGGCGATGAGCCGCGAACTCGGGGTGCAGTTCGCCCGGCAGGGTATCCGGGTCAACGCATTGTGCCCGGGCCCGGTGAACACCCCACTGCTGCAGGAGTTGTTCGCCAAGGATCCCGAACGCGCGGCGCGGCGGTTGGTGCACGTCCCGATGGGCCGCTTCGCCGAGCCCGAGGAGCTTGCCGCGGCGGTGGCATTCCTGGCCAGCGACGACTCGTCGTTCATCACCGGCGCCACCTTCCTCGTCGACGGCGGGATCAGCGGTCACTACGTGACCCCGCTCTAAGCACGTGGCCGCCGACCCGGATCCAACTGGCCGCACTCCCGCCAGCGCGGCGCTGCTGCGCCCGGTACGGCACGGCAATGCCTTCGAGGAGACGGTGGAGCGACTGCTGGCCACCATCCGGCTCGGCGTGATCGGTCCGGGGGACAGCCTGCCGCCGGAACGCGAACTCGCTCTTCGGCTCGGGGTGAGCCGTGACACGGTGCGCGAGGCCATCAAGTCCCTGTCGGAGGCCGGCTACCTGGTGGCCCGACGCGGTCGTTACGGCGGGACCTTCCTCGCTGATCGGCTACCGCAGGAGAACGGTGATGCGATCAGCGTCAGCCGAGCCGACATCGACGATCTGCTGCGACTGCGAGAGATTCTCGAAGTCGGCGGGGCCCGGATGGCGGCAGGCAGGACCCTGTGTGCCGTTGAGTACGACGAGCTGTGGTCAAGGGCGGCGGACGTTCGAGGTGCCTCTTCCGCGGACTACCGCCGGCTTGACTCCCGGCTGCACCTGGCGATTGCGGAGGCGTCCGGATCGCCCTCGCTGGTTCCGCTTGTCGCTGAGAACCGGATGCGGGTGAACGCTCTTCTGGACCGAATCCCGCTGTTGCAGCGCAACATCGCTCATTCCGACGAGCAGCACGAGCTCATCATCAGTGCCATCGTCGCCGGTGATCCGGGCCGCGCAGGCGCAGCGATGATGGATCACCTGGCCGGCTCGGCCGCACTGTTACACGGGTTTCTGGACTGACTCACCCGCCCCGGCCGGTACCGCTCCCCGGCCGGGGCGGACTCAGTTCCGGCTTGTCAGGGGCGGGACGGTGCACTCGGTGCCGGGGATGTCAGCCGTTCACTTCTCGGGGCCTCGTCCGGCCCCAGCGGTCGGTTCGGTCCATGAAACGGCTTCAACATCATCGGGTGCGGCCCGTGATGACCGCCGCCTCCGCCCTGCTTGCCGAGCACATAACCGCTGAAGAACACGGTGGTCACGATGAACAGCGAACCGGCGACGATGCCGACCCAAGCCAGTGCCCTGTTGAGGCGATTGTGCTTGACGGTGGTGGTATCCATTGATTCAGTCACGGGCCCCATCCTGTGCGGTCCGCTAGTGGACCGGCTTTGTCGAAGCTATGAGGTCGCTGTGACCCGAGGGTATGGTCGTCAGGTAAGAGTCGGGCGGTGCGGAAACCGGTGAGATTCCGGTGCGGTCGCGCCACTGTGTCCCCACCCTGGGTCCGCAACGGGCGCAGGGAGGGGGAGTCAGACCTCCCGCCCGACGTCATCCGCAACGGGGACGCGTCATCCCCAGGAGGTTCGAGTGGCTGTCGGCCGTCTGCTCCGTTCATGGAACCGCAGCGACTGGACGCAGATTGCCGCCCTGATGGGTGTGGTCGGCCTGCTCCACGTCCTCGGTTTCGGGATGCTGGCTGCGCTGCTGTCCGGAGAGTCCAACGATCCCGGCACCGGGGTCTTGTCGATCGGTGTCGGTGTCGCCGCGTATCTCTTGGGCTTGCGGCACGCGTTCGACGCCGACCACATTGCGGCGATTGACAACGTCACCCGCAAGCTCTCCGCCGAGCGCGCCCGACCGAAGTCGGTCGGCTTCTGGTTCGCGCTGGGTCATTCGGCGATGGTGGTCGTTCTGGCGCTGATCGTGGCAGGCGCCGCCAAGGCGGCCGGGCAGCTCCTCGATGACGATTCGACGACGCGCCGACTGCTCGGTACGGCAGGCAGCGTCGTCTCCGGCGGATTCCTCTACTTGATAGCTGCCGTGAACATCGTTGTGCTGTTCGGGATCTGGCGTGCATTCGTCGCCTTGCGGGCCGGGCGTCTCGACGATCGGCACCTGGACGCGATGCTCGAAGGCCGCGGGTTTCTGGCCCGACTGCTCAATCCGGTGATGCGCCGTATCAGCGCCCCGACTCAGATGTTCGTCGTCGGCGCTCTGTTCGGGCTGGGATTCGACACCGCTACCGAAGTGGCGCTGTTGACACTGGCCGGCAGCGGCGCGGCGGCCGGTCTGCCCTGGTACGGGCTGTTGATCCTGCCCGTTCTGTTCGCCGCCGGGATGAGCCTGATGGACACCCTTGACGGTGTGTTCATGTCGGCGGCCTACGACTGGGCGTTCGTGGATCCGTTTCGCAAGATCTATTACAACCTCACCATCACCACACTGTCGGTCATTGTCGCCGTCCTCGTTGGCAGTATCCAATTCATCACGGTCATGCATGACGATCTGGGGTGGGCCAACCCCGTTACCGACTGGATCAGTGGGATCGGGATGGATCGGGTCGGCTTCATCGTCGTCGGCTTGTTCGCGCTGACCTGGTTGGCAGCGGTCGGCTTCTGGCGACTGGGCGTAGTCCCGACCCGCCGGGGTTGAACCCCGGCGGGTCGGGATGCAGCGTCAGCAGGAACCCTGCGCCCGCAGTGACGTCTGTGCGGCCAGCACGGTGCAGCTCGACGGCCGCGCAGCCGACTCCGCAGGGGCCGGGTCCTTCTGATGCGGTGTCGGTGCAGGTGCCCCGCTGAGTTTCCGGAGCATAGTTCCGGGGAGGTCCTCCTCGTTCGGAAGCCCGCGGCCGGCGGCCTGCGCCGCGTTGTACTTTTCCTGCAGTGCGCCAGGTGTGTTCAGGACACCTTTCTCAGTGCCGTTTGTGCCGTGGGTCGGAACCTCGTAGTTCGGGGTGCCGAATGTGCTGTGGTAGTTCAGACCCAGCTTTGACTCATTGAGCTTTGCGTTGGCCGGGTTGAAGATCTTGTCGCCGATGGCCTGAGCGAGGCGGACGCCGGGGGCGGGGTTGTCGAGACCGGGCCGGCCAACCGCATCACCCGATGGCGTGCTGTAACCGTGCGCGTGTGCCTGGCCGGCACCGGGGGAAAGCAGCGCGGCCACCGCCGCCACTGCTGCTCCGCCAAGCATGGTGATGGCGCGACTGCTGTTTGTGCTCATAGGTGTAACTATCCCTTCGATTGGTATGGAGTTTCAGCGGGTCAGTTGCCCGATGGGCCGCATGGCCCGGTCGACGATGGGCCGCCCGAGCACAGAGGGTCGGCGTCGCTGCCCTTGGTCTTCTTCGTCGTGCTGCTGGCGGACTTCGCCGATGCCGCGGAGTTTCCCGCGCTCGCCTTGCTCTTGGCGCCGGCGGAACTGCCGGCTCCGCCGCCCCCGCCGGATCCGGCGTCGGAACCGCCTGCATCGGATCCCTTGTCGTGCTCAGGGCAGGCCGATGCGATGGTTGCCGGTGCGGCGAAACTCAATGCCCCGATCGCGGCGGCTGTACCGAAAAGCCTTGGTAGGAGGCGTTTTAGTACGTTGGTCATCAACTCTCCTTGCTGTCGTTACGCAGCGCAAGCCCATGCGGCGTGCCACGCGGCACGCCGGAACGCACCGTCAATTGGTCGCAACAGGGCTGGAGAAAGTTCCTTAGCGTGTTTCGCGGCGCTGGCAGTCCGGGCACCGGCCGTGCAGGGTCAGGCCGGCTTGCTCGGACAGGGTGAACGAACTTCCCTCGATCGCGTGTTCCAGCGCCGCGGAAAGCCGGTTGGCAGGTACCTCGATGATCGTCCCGCAGTCGGTGCACACCGCATGGTGATGAGGTTTTTCGGCCAGGCCGTAGGTGGTGACGCCGCCCTCGACGGCCAGGGCGTGCAGCACACCCTGTTCGACCAGTGTGGTGACGGTGCGGTAGACGGTCGCCAGGTCGGGGGGTTGCTCGCCGCCCTTCCCCGGTCCGGGCGGAGCCTCGATGATGCGTTGATGGATCTCGGCCACCGAGAGATGCCCGTCGACCGGTTCCAGCACCGCCAGCACTGCGATCCGAGACGGCATCCGTCGTAGACCTCGGTTGCGGAGCAGTTCGCCGAGGCGCTCGGCGTCGGGCGGGTCGGCAGTCACCGCACTAGTGTCGCCCTCCCGGCGGTCGGAGGCCAACCATTCGTTCCTGCAAATCGCTTGCAGATGGATTCCTCGCTGATAGCGTGCCCAGCATGACGTCCCGCCTCACCCGGATGCGATCGTTGCTCTCCAGTCGGGAGTGGGCCCGTCTGGGTGCGATGTTCGCCTTCGTTGCGATCCTGCACGTGATCGGCTGGGGCACTTTGATATTCCTGGTCATCCCGCAGCATTTCGACCTCGGCGACAAGGTTCTCGGGGTCGGGGTGGGCCTGACCGCCTACGCGCTGGGGATGCGTCACGCCTTCGACGCCGATCACATCGCCGCCATCGACAACGTCACCCGGAAGCTATTGGAGGACGGCCAGCGACCACTGGGTGCCGGGTTCTTTTTCTCGCTGGGTCACTCGTCGGTGGTGTTCGGCCTGGCTCTGCTGATCTCCCTCGGTGTCCGGGCGGTGATCGGTCCGGTGACCGACGACTCGTCGGCTCTGCACCACTACACCGGCCTGATCGGCACCAGCATCTCCGGCTTTTTCCTCTACCTGATCGCCGCCTTCAACATCGTGATCCTGGTCGGCATCATGCGGGTTTTCGCCGCCATGCGCCGTGGCCAGTTCGACGAGGCCGCTCTGGAGCAGCAACTGAACAATCGCGGATTCCTGAATCGGTTCTTCGGGCGATTCACCCGTTCAATACGCAGTTCCTGGCAGATGTATCCGCTTGGAATGCTGTTCGGCCTTGGCTTCGACACCGCCACCGAGGTCGCACTTTTGGTGCTGGCCGGTACCACTGCGGCGGTCGGCTTGCCCTGGTACGCAATTCTGTGTCTGCCGGTGATCTTCGCCGCGGGTATGAGCCTGCTGGACACCATCGACGGGTCATTCATGAACTTCGCCTACGGTTGGGCCTTCGCCAAGCCGGTGCGCAAGGTCTATTACAACATCACCGTGACCGGCTTGTCGGTGGCTGTGGCACTGGTCGTCGGGACGGCCGAATTGCTGGGACTGCTCGGTGAGCAGATGGGCTGGCAGGGCGGTTTCTGGGACTGGGTCGCCGCGCTGGACCTCAATGTCATCGGATTCCTGATAGTCGGTCTCTTCGCGCTCACCTGGCTGGCAGCGGTTCTGATCTGGCGTTTCGGCCGGATCGAGCAGCGCTGGTCGGTGGCGGGCGATGGGCCAGTCCCCGAGTCGCTGCGCTCCCGCCCGCCGGGTCTGGTCCCCGAGTCGCTGCGCTCCCGCCCGCCGGGGGGCTAGGTTCAAAGGCAGGTCTCACCCCAGGAGGAGTCTTGGCGACCCGTTCGGCTAAAGCAGCGGTTCTCGACGTCCCACAGTTCCCGGCGCTGGGGGACTACCTGGATTCCCTGGATGCCGCCGAGCGATGCCGAGCGATTGAGCGGATGTCGGCGATGGCCGATGCGGACCTGCGCAGCCTCGGGGTCAGCGAACCACAGCACACCGAATTCGACTACTGCGTCGATCAGATCGACGGTGAGATACCCGCGGAGTTGACCGGAACGCTGTACCGCAACGGCCCCGGCCGATGGCAGGACCACACCGGCCGGCCACTGCACCATCTATTCGACGGAGACGGCATGATCTCCGCTTTCGCGATCGACAACGGCGTGGTGCACTACCGCAACAGGTACGTCCGAACCCAGCACTATCGGGCGAAATCGGGCACCCGACACATGGGCACCGACGCCACCGGCGGCCTCCTGGCCAACATCGGGCGACTGCCGACCAATCTGGCCAACACCAACGTCGTCGAACACGCCGGTCACCTGTACGCCCTGTGGGAGGGCGGCCCGCCCCACGAACTGGATCCGCACACCCTGCAAACCAAGGGACTGCGCCGATTCGGTGGGGAACTGCGTTGGATCGGTTCGTATTCCGCGCACCCGTGTCTGTGCCCCAGCAGTGGGGACATGTTCAACTTCGGTGTCGAATTCATCCCGACCCCGCACCTGCGGGTCTACCGGACCGATCGAGAGGGCCGGCTCAAGCACTACCGATCGGTCTCGCTGCCGTACGTGGCGATGGTGCACGACTTCGCGATCACCGAGCGATACCTGGTCTTCATCGTCTCACCGATCATCCCGGACGGCATCCCTATCGCGTTGGGCCTCAAGGCATTCGGCGATGCCATGAAGTATCAGCCCGATCGCGGCAGTTCGTTCGTCCTGATCCCGCGGGACGGCGGCAAGATCCGCCGCATCGAGCACGACGCGATAATGCAGTTTCATCTCAGCAATGCATTCGACGACCGGGGTGACGTCGTCGTTGACGTGATCACCTACCACGGCGGCGAGCTCCTCGACTGCATCGCTCGATTCCGCACCAGTCCGCTGGACAAAGCGACCTCGGAGTTCACCCGGTTCCGCCTGACCGCTTCCGGCCGGGTTATTCGGGAGCAGCTCAGCGACCGGTCCTGCGAATTCCCGAGGCACCACCCCGACCGGGAGGGAAGGCCACATCGGTTCTCCTACTTCAACACCCGCCGTCGCCTCGGCACGATGTTCGACGAAATCACCAAGCTGGATCTGTCCGACAACACCGAGACCAGCTACGCCGCCGAAACAGCCGGAAACAGCTTCTGCGAACCGGTGTTCGCGCCCCGACCCGGTGGTACCGACGAGGACGACGGCTGGCTGCTGTCGGTCGAATACCAGGCAGACACCCACACCTCCCGACTGGTGATCCTCGACGCCACCGACCTGGTCCGTGGGCCAATCGCGACGGCCTCGTTGAACCACCATGTGCCGCAGGGTTTCCACGGGAATTTCGTCAGCTGAGCTGGGCCAGCCACCTGTCGAGTTCGGCGTAGGCCGACTCGCGCGGCCCGGCCAGCGACAGGAACACGTCGTGTTTGGCGTCGGCGACCGGCACGATGGTCTGCCGGTTGCCGATGCACCCGGCCCACTGGGCGATGTGAGCGACGTCGAGTACGGCGTCCCCCCGTTGCATCTCATCGGTTCCGGTTGTCTCGGCGACGCTGTGATCGGAACGCATCACCAGGTTGGGCACACCGACGTCCAATCCGCGGTGTAGCCGGGCCTGCCCGCGCCGGATGGCGTGGACCCAGCCGGCGGTGATCGGGAAGCCGCCCACCGGCTTCCAGTGCAGGTTGTAGTCGAACTCTCCGTGGTAGTCGCGGTGCAGGGTCAACCCGTAGCCGCCCTTGCCTGCCGGGCGCAGGACCCGCTTCGCGCGCATCCTCGACACGGCGCCGATCGCTCCGGCAGTAGCCCGGCTACGAAGAATCGTCGGTCCGACGAGGTCCAGAAACGGGCTGTTGAGCACCAGGCCGGCCAATCCCAGCGCGGCGGTCTCACCCCGTCGGCGCAACCGATCCAGCCACAGCGACACCACCAGGCCACCGGTCGAGTGGCCGTAGACCAGAGTCTTGGCAGCCGGGTTCTCCGCCCGGATGACGCTCAGCGCGAGTTCCAGATCGCGGTCATACCGGGACAGGTTGGTGGTGAAGTGCGGTGTCTGGCCCTCCCGCCAGGACCGGCCGCACTTGTGCAGGTCCAGCCCGTAGAGGAGGTAACCGCGTTCGGCGAAGAAGTCCACCAGTTGGGTGTTGAAGAAGTAGTCGGTGAAACCGTGCACCGCCAGGACCGTCCGATCCGACGGGGCTGAGTCTTGGCGGTCGGCCCGCCGCACCAGGGTGGCGAACAAATCGCCCTCGCCGTCGGGATCGGGTCCCATTTCCAGGGTCATCTGCCGGTAGCCGGGAAGCACGTCGTCAGCCCATTCGGCGGGCGGGGGCGTCACGGACCAACTTTATCCAGTGACGCTGGTCTACTACCCCGGTCGCGTCCGGACGCGCCGGGATAACCTAGCGGTACTGACCGCGGCCGACTCCCGGGCGCGGATTTCCGGAAGGACATGCCCGTGTCTGACGCCACCAAGTCCGACGCCAGGACCGACGTCGTCCTGGTCGGTGCTGGAATCATGAGCGCCACCCTCGGCGCGCTGCTACGGCTGGTCGAACCCACCTGGTCGATCACCCTGGTGGAACGCCTCGACGCCGCCGCCGCGGAGAGCAGTGACCCGTGGAACAACGCCGGCACCGGCCATTCGGCGCTGTGCGAGTTGAACTACACCCCGCAGAAACCCGACGGCACCATCGACATCGCCAAGGCGATCAACGTCAACGAGCAGTTCCAGGTCACCCGTCAGTTCTGGTCCTATGCGGTGGAGAACGGCATCCTGACCGATGTCCGCAGCTTCCTCAACCAGGTGCCGCACGTCAGCTTCGTCCAGGGCGCCGACAACGTCGACTACCTGCGCCGCCGTCATGAGACCCTGGTCCGCAACCCGCTGTTCGCCTCGATGGAGTTCATCGACCACCCCGACGAGTTCGCCCGCCGACTGCCGCTGATGGCACGCGGCCGCGATTTCTCCGAACCGGTCGGCCTGAACTGGACCGAAGCCGGCACCGACGTCGACTTCGGCTCGTTGTCGCGCCAACTCCTCGCCTTCGGCACCGAGCGCGGGATGAACACCCTGTTCGGCCACGAGGTGCGCGACCTCGACCAGCAATCCGACGGAAGTTGGAACGTCAAGGTGGTCAACCGGCGCACCGGCGAAAAGGTCCAGATCCGAAGCAAATTCGTGTTCATCGGTGCGGGCGGCGGGGCGCTGCCGCTACTGCAGAAGGCCGGTATCAAAGAGGTCAAGGGCTATGGCGGCTTCCCGGTCAGCGGACAGTGGCTGCGGACCGACTTGCCGAGCCTGACCGAGGCCCATCACGCCAAGGTCTACGGTCTGCCGCCACTTGGCGCGCCGCCGATGTCGATGCCGCACCTGGACACCCGCGTCATCACCGGAAAGGACTGGCTGCTGTTCGGGCCGTTCGCCGGTTGGTCGCCGAAGTTCCTCAAGGCGGGCAAGTTCACCGATCTGCCGTTGTCGGTCAAGCCCGACAACCTGCTGTCGATGATTGGCGTCGGACTCACCGAGTTGCCGTTGGTGAAGTACCTCGTCGGTGAACTGCTGCAGTCCTTCGAGGACCGCGTCGACACCTTGCGCAAGTTCGCGCCCACCGCCCAGAGCAACGACTGGGAACTCGACATCGCCGGTCAGCGCGTCCAGGTCATCCGCCGCGACGCCAAGAAAATGGGCATCCTCGAGTTCGGCACCTCCGTGCTGGCCGCGGCCGATGGGTCCATCGCCGGGCTGCTCGGCGCCTCACCGGGCGCCTCCACCGCCGTCCCGGCCATGCTCGAGGTGATGCAGCGCTGCTTCCCGGAGCAGTACCGCGGTTGGGAGCCCAAGATCAAGGAGATGGTGCCCTCGCTGGGGTCCAAGCTCTCCGATGAGCCGAGGCTGTTCGCCGAGGTATGGGAGCACGGCACCAAGGTGCTCGGGTTGGGCAGCCGTTCGGGGGTGGTGTGACGGTCGCGCTGCACCGGTGCCGGGGAAAGGATCTGGACGCGGCGACGCTGTATGCGTTGCTCACCTTGCGAGTCGACGTATTCGTCGTCGAGCAGTCCTGCCCCTACCCGGAGCTCGACGGCCGTGACCTGGAAGCCGCGACGCAGCACTTCTGGCTGGAAACCGCTGCCGGAGATGTGGTCTCGACGCTACGGCTGATGGGTG
>CAZRFC010000015.1:0-25862 GCA_964598975.1 uncultured Mycobacterium sp.
GGTCGAGCATGCGGGCGGCCTGCGGGGTGAATCCGAAGAAGTTAGCGTCGAACTCCTCGATCCCGGGCAGCAGTGCGGCACGCCGCACATAGGAGCGGTTGGCCAGGGCCTTCTCCCCCACCCCGGCGCCGAGCAGGTCGTCGTGGGAGAGGTCGACGATCGACTCGACACCGCCGCGGAGGTTGCGCCAGAACTCCGACACCGATCTCGCGCCGGGGAACCGCCCGGCCATCCCGACCACCGCTATGGCGTTGGGCGAGGGCGGGTTCGACGAATAGCCACTACTGGGTGTCACGGTCGTTGTCTCACCTTTCGGCGTGCGGCGGCCTGTTGGCGGGCCGCGGCACGTTGTTGTGCGCGATCGCGAACGGCGTTGGGACGGTCCGCGGTGGCCTCGGCTAGACCGAGTTGACGGATCAGGTCGACGGCAAGGTCGGACAGCGTCGCGCCTTGCAGGATAAGCGCCACCGGTGGTTCCACCCCGAAGTCGGCCCGGACGGTGTTGCGCATCCGGACCGCCATCAGGGAGTCCATACCCAATTCGGTCAGCGGTTGGTCGATCTCGATGGCGCCGTCGGCGGCGAAACCCATCACCGCCGAGATTCGCTTGCGCAGCCGAGCGGTGACGGCCCGCTCGACCTGGTCGGCATCCAGACCCCGCAGCGATTCCGGTCCGGCCCAGTCGTCGTCGGCGTCGGTGATCTCCAGTTCCCCGGCCAGGTTGGTGAAGTAGCCCAGCTCGCGGATCTCCGGGAAGGCCTCGGCGACCCGGTCCAGACGCAGACGGGCCACACCGACCTTGGTGAAGTCGCCGGCCAATACCGCGTCGAGCGCCTCGATGCCCTCGGCCGGAGCCATCGGATCCAGCACGCTGAAGCTGATCTCGCGGGCCAGTCCGACGTCGGCCCACTGACCCCAGTTGATCGCGGTGGCCGGCAAACCGGCAGCCCGGCGCCACTCGACCAACGCATCCAGACAGGCATTGGCGCACGCGTAGGACAGCTGCCCCGGTGAACCGAGCAGGGAAGCCACCGAGGAGAAGCCGGCCCACCAGTCCAGTTCCCGGTCCGCGGTGGCCTGGTGCAGGCGCAACGCCCCGACCGCCTTCGGCGCCCAGATCCGGTCCAGGCTCTCCTTGGTTAGTCCGGCCACCAATTCGTCGTCGAGCACGGCTGCGGAGTGGATGACTCCCCGGAGCGACCGGCCAGTCTGCTCGGCGACCGAGACGAGGCGGTCCGCGACTCCCGGTTCGGCCACGTCGCCGAGTTCGACGACGATCTCGGTGCGCTGGCCCAGTTCGGCGATGACGGCCCGGGCGGCCTCCGAGGGTGCGCTCCGCCCGTTCAGCACCACCCGGCCCGCGCCGCCTTGGACGAGCCACCGGGCCACCGCCAGGCCGATGCCGCCCAGACCGCCGGTCACGATGTAGGAGCCGTCCGGGCGCACCACGTGATCACGCGGCTTCTCGGGCAACCGGGCACGAGACAACCGCTCGGCGAACCGGCGTCCGGCACGCCAGGCCACCACGTCGTCGCTACCGGAGAGGCCGAGTTCGACGGTCAGTGCGGCCGCGGCGGCATCGGCCGCGTCCAGATCCATCAGCGTCGTCCGAAGTGCCGGGTGCTCGTAGGCAAGGACGCGGACCAGGCCGCGCAGGGCTCCGGCCACCGGGTTGCTGTCCTCGGAGCCCTCGACGACCAGTCCGCCGCGGGTGACCAGCCACAGTCGGGGCGGCTTGCCGTGCCAGCCACTGGTGATCGAGCGCACCGCGGCTGCGACCGACCAGACCAATTCCCGGGCGTGGGTCAGTTCGGCTTCGAGGTCGACGCCGACGGAGGGACACTGCCCGATTACGACGACGCCGGCCGGCGGGAGTGCGGGGTCGCCCGCAGCGTCGGCGAACGCGGCCTGCACCGCGGTCTCGTCGTGGATGTCGGCGGTGATCACCCGCCGCTTTCGGGACAGGAACCCGACCGCGAACTCCGCTGCCGCCGAGTCGGGTCCGTCGGTCAGGACCAGCCAGCTTCCCTGCGGCTCGGCACCCGCAGGCGCCGGGGCTTCTTCCCACACCGTGCTGAAGATCTTCTGGGACAACGGAAGCGGGACGGTTCGGCGCTGGACTCGCCGCAGGTACACACCCGTTACCCGGGCAGTGGGGTTGCCGGCATCGTCCATCAGGACGATCTGGCCCACTGCGTCGCCGCCGCCGTCGGCGACGCTGACCAGTTCGGCGCGGCACCGGGCCCGGCGGCCGACATCGCCGAAGACGCGGATGGACTCCATCGCCACCGGCAGGTAGGTGACATCAGCCGAATCCGAGAGGATTTCGGCCGGCATTGCGGCGGCAAGCGATTGCAGTGCGGCGTCGAGCATCACCGGGTGCAGCACGGCGCCGCGGTAGGGGGTCGCCTCCTCGGGCAGGGCGATCTCGGTCTCGGTCCAGCCCCCGTCGGTGCGGACGATTCGAGTCAGCGCAGCGAAGGCGTGGCCGTGGTAGGCGCCGGTACGGCGCAGGGCGGTGTAGAAGTCCTTGGTGGCCAGCGTGGTTCCGGCTGCCGATCCTGCAGTCGGGGCGGACGGGGTCTGGCCGGTGGCACGGGAGACGCGGGCCACGGCGTGCCGCGTCCAGTGCCCGCCGGGCCCTCGGGAGTGCACTTCGACGCGGGCGGCGGCTCTGTCTTTTTCGTCCTTTGCGCCCTTTTCGTCCTCCCGCACCAACTGGGTGGTCAGGCGGGTCTGGGCGTCCAGCGGCAGCATCTGCTCGACTTCCAGGCGGACCACCTCGATGTCGCGGGCCGGAAGCCCGAAAGCCGCACAGCCCGCGGCCAGCGCGATTTCGGCGAATCCCGCCCCGGGCATCACCGGTTGGCCGTGGACCTTGTGATCGTTCAGCCACGGGTTGTGTTCTGTTCCTACGTCTGACTGCCAGACGTGCGCCGCACCGCTGGGCAGTTCGACGTGCATGCCGAGCAGCGGATGCGCCCCGGTGAACTCGCGGCCCGTCGACGCGGTCTGCATCCAGTAGCGGGTGTGCAGCCAGGCGCGGGGCGGCAGGTCGATGAGCAGGTCGCGTTGGCCGGGCGGTTCGGTGTTCACCGGCGGCCGTACCAGGGCGAGGTTGGTGTGGAAGGTCAGGGTCTCCGGGTGGTCGCGGTTCACCGTTCCCGACACCCGTGCTTTGGTGGCGGTCTCGCCGATGGCACGGGTCAGCAGCGGGTGCGGGCTGATCTCGATGAAGGTGCTGCCGTGGTCAGCCGCCGCCTCCTGGACCGCCCGGCTGAATCGGACCGGGTTACGCAGGTTCGCCACCCAGTATTCGGCACCGAAAATTGTTGTGTTCGAAGGGTATTCAGCCGTATTGAGCACGGGAATCTTCGGCCCTGCCGGGTTGAGGTGGGACAGCGCGGCGCGTAGTTCCGGCAGGATCGGGTCGATGGTGGCGTGGTGGGATGCCACGTCCACCTCAACGCGACGGGCCAGCAGGCCCTTGGCGTCGACCTTCGCGATCAGTTCGTCGACCTGGTCTGGCGGTCCGGCGATCACCGACTGACTGGGCGAGGCGTACACCGCGACCGACACATCGGGGTAGTCCGCGATCATCCGCTCGGCCGCTGCGGGGTCCAGTTCCAGCGCTGCCATCGCGCCCTCACCGGACAGCCGGGACATCAGCCGGGATCGGGTGGCGATGACGTCCAGGCCCTCGGCGGGGGTCAGTGCGCCGGCCACCACCGCAGCGGTGACCTCGCCCATGGAGTGGCCGATGACCGCGTCGGGTTCTACACCGTAGGAACGCCACAGTTGGGTGAGCGCAAGTTGCATTCCCACCAGCACCGGCTGAATCCGGGCGATCCCGGTCAGCGGCTCCCCCAGTTCCAGCACGTTGCGCAGTGAGAATCCGACCTTGTCGACGAAGACCGGCTCGAGGGCGTCGACCGCCGCGGCGAAAGCGGGTTCGTCGACCAGCAACTGCTTGCCCATCCCCGGCCACTGCGCACCCTGACCGGAGTAGACGAAAACCGTGCCGGGTCCCGGCGAAGCCTCATGACAGGCGACCACGCCGGCACCAGGGTGTCCGGCGGCGAGCGCACGAAGACCGATGACCGCGTCGTCGTGGCCGCGGGCCGACACCGTGGCCACGGTCGCGAACATGCTGCGGTGGTTGAGGGATGCGGCGACGTCGACCAGGGGAACCTTGGCCCCGGGGCCTTCCATCCAGTCGGCCAGCACCCGGGCGTTGGCAGCGACTCGCTGTGGGCTCTTTCCGGAGACGACCAGCGTGGTGATGACGGGGCCGTCGGTGGACGGCGCCGCGGGGGCCGGGCCCTGCTCCAGAATCACGTGGGCGTTGGTACCGCCCATACCGAATGACGAGACCGCGGCCCGCCGGGGACCGTCAGCGGCCGGCCACGGCACCGACTCGGTGGGAACGAACAGGCGGGTGCCGGATGGATCAATGGCCGGGTTCCACTGGGTGAAGTGAAGATTGGGAGGGATGCGGGAATGCCGCAGTGCCAGAACCGCTTTGATCAGACCGGTGATACCGGCCGCCGCTTCGAGGTGGCCGAAATTGGTTTTCACGGCACCGAGCGCGCACGGCACCTCCCCGCGGCCGTACACCGCTGCCAGAGCATCGAACTCGATCGGATCACCCAACGGGGTGCCGGTGCCGTGCGTTTCGACGAGGTTCACCGAGGCGGCCTCACATCGGCCGAGCGCAACGCGCGGTTGATCACATCGCGCTGCGCCGGCGCATTCGGCGCGGTGAGTCCGTTGGAGCGGCCGTCCTGGTTGACCGCCGAACCGCGCACCACGGCCAGCACCCGGTCACCGTCACGGACTGCGTCGGTGAGCCGCTTGAGCACCACCATGCCCGCGCCCTCACCGCGCACGAAGCCGTCGGCGTCGGCGTCGAAGGCGTTGCATTTGCCACGTGGTGACAACATGCCCCACTTGCCCAGCGCCAGTTGGGTTTCCGGGCGCAAGCTGAGGTTCACCCCGCCGGCCAGCGCCAGGTCGCTCTCTCGCATCCGCAGGCTGTTGCAGGCCAGGTGCACCGACACCAGCGAGGATGAGCAGGCGGTGTCCACCGCCACCGCCGGTCCGCGCAGTCCGAGCAGGTAGGCGATCCGGCCGACGGTGACGCTGTGCGCGTTACCGGTGGCGGAATAGGCGTCGATGGTCTCCGGGTTGCCCCCGGCCGCGGTCTGGTACTCGTTGTAGTACACGCCGAGCATCACCGCGGTCTGGGTTTCACTGAGCTGATCGGGACGCAATCCGGCGTTCTCCAGCGCCTCCCAGGCGACTTCCAGGGCAACCCGCTGCTGCGGGTCCATGGCCACCGCCTCGCGCGGGGAGATGCCGAAGAAGTCGGCGTCGAAGCCCGCGATATCGGACAGATAGGCGCCCCACTTGGTGGGCATCCGGCCCGGCGCCATCGGATCGGGGTCGTAGAACGCTTCGGCGTCCCAGCGATCCGGCGGAACGACGGTGACCGCGTCGGTGCCCTTGTCGAGGAACTCCCAGTACTGCTCCGGTCCGCTGACACCGCCGGGCAGCCTGCAGCCGATGCCGATCACCGCAATCGGTTCGGCACCGGCGACCCGCGAGGCCTTGTCGAACTGCTCGACCAGCGCCGTTCGCTGCTCGGCGGTCATCGCCGAGATCCTGTCGAAGATCGTCTTGATCGCGCTCATCGCGTTTCTTCTTCCACGCTGTCGAACAGGGCGTCCAGCACGCTGCCCGACTCCTCGGTCGTCTCTTCGGCGGGTTCGGGCTCCGGTTCCCGATCAGGGATCAGCAGCCCCGCCACGTGCGCCGCGAACGAAGCCAGTGTCGGGTTGTTCCAGAGCATTGTCGCCGACAGCTCGATTTCGACGAATTGCTTGGCATCGCGCAGCATCGTCATCGCGGTCATCGAGTCCAGTCCGAGTTCGGGGAAGGACCGGTCGACATCAAGGGCCGACTCGGGCATGCCCAGCTCGCGGGCCAGGATCCCCCTAAGCCTGGTGGTGAGTTCCGCGGCGGCCTCGGCGCGGGTCATCGCCGACCAGACCGGTACGTCGACCGAGGCCGGCGCCGGACCGGCTTCGGCCGGAACGGCCGTCGGTTCGACCTGGACCGACCGGGTGCGGGTGCTCGCAACTGCGTCCACCTGCTCACCGCGCTGGGTGCCGAAGGTGGGCGCGGGCACCGCGTCGAGACCCATCGCCTCGCCGACGCCGAGGAGCGGGTTGAGGATGGTCATCGGGGCGCGCATGCCGAATGACTCCGAGATCCGGACCCAGTCGGCGTCCACCACCACCGATCGGGCCCCGGCGTCGGGGCTGAGTACCGCGGGCATCATCCGGATTGCCACCTCGTTGGGCATCGGGATGAGCCCGGCGGCCTTGGTCGACGGTTGGGCATCGGCCCAGGTCTTCCACAGGCCCCAGTTCACGACGGTGCCGGCCAGTCCGAGACCGCGACGCGCGTAGGCCAGGGTGTCCAGGAATGCGTTGGCGGCGGTGTAGTGAGCCAGCCAGCGTGAGCCTAGGAGTCCGGCGATCGAGGAGAACAGAACGAAGTGACGGACCGGCGTGGTCAGCGTCAGTCGGTGCAGCACGGTGGCGGCGTCCAGCTTGGGCCGGAACATCGCGGCGACGTCCGCGTCGGTCATCTCGGTGAGCAGGACCTCGCCGCCGGCCAGTGCCGCCACGTACACCCCGTCAAGCGGCGGGAGGTCGTCGCCGAACCGCCTGAACAGGGCCGCCATCGCGGCCTCGTCGGCAGCGTCGGCGGCCACCTCGACCAGGGTGGTGCCCGATGCGGCCAGTCGGCCGGCCAGTTCCGGTGTCTGCCCACCGCCGCGACGGGAGACCGCGACGATCGTGGAGGCGCCCATCTCGGCGAGCTGCCGGATGAGGTAGGGGCCGATATTGCCGGTGGCACCGATCACCAGATGGCTTGTGCCGCTTTCGAATCGCGTGAGGGCGGCTGCCGGTGGCGCGCTGGGCACCAGGCGTGCGACGTGCCGAAGGCCCCTGCGGTGGACGGCCAGGTCGTCGTCGCCGGCCCCGCTGACCTCATCGGCGAGGATTCGCGCCACCAGCTCCGCAGGCGCCGACTCGTCGATGTCGACCATGCCGGCCCAGATCTCCGGGTGTTCGAGTCGGATGGTGCGCCCGGTACCCCAGACCACGGCCTGGACCGGGTCGGAACGGTCGCCGTCCTCGATCGGCTGGGCATTGCGGGTCAGGATCATCAGCTTCGGCGACCGGGCCGTTGCGGCCAGCACGGTGACCAGTCGTCGGAGCGAATGGAAATGGCGGTAGCCGGCGGCGGGGTCCACCCGCGGATCCGCCGGCGGCGCGTACAGCACGTAGTCCACGCCGGCGAGTGCCGCGTGCAGGGCGTCCTCGGTGCCACTTTCGAGTTCGTCGGCGTCCAGGGCGCGGGAGTTGTCGCCCAGTACCGCGGCCAGGCCGTCGCCCTGACCAGGTCCGGCGATCACCAGCCACTGGCTGTCGTTTCGGCCCGCGGCCGGGAGGTCACGCACCGGCCACGTGAGTTCGTAGAACCAGCTGTCGGTGTCGGCGTGGCCGCGGGGTCCCGCAGCAGATCCCTTGCGCTGCAGTGCCTTCGACCCGGGCCGGGCCTCGATCCAGTGGTGGGTGTGGTGCCAGGGGGTGGTCGGCAGAGTGATGCGCGGTTCAGCGACGTGCGGGGTGTCCGGCGCCGCTGTGGTACGCGTGGCGTTGAGATTGGCGTGGAAGCTCACCGCGTCGTCGGCATCCCGGCCCAGCGTGCCCACCGCATGGTGGTGGACGTCGGCAAGGGTGCCGTCGACGGCATGGGTCAGAATCGGGTTCGGACTGACCTCGATGAACACCGCATGCTCGGCCGCCGCAGCCTCGATCGCCTGAGCGAACCGCACCGGGCGGCGCACGTTGGACACCCAGTACTCGGCATCCAGCGCGGGTGTCCCGTCGACGACCGTGGAGAACATCGGGATCCTCAGAGCAGCCGGGCTCGCCCCGGTCAATACTGAGGCCAACTCCGAACGCAGCTGTCCCAGAACCGGTTCCATCAACGCGGTGTGCGATGCGACCTCCATGTTCACCCGGCGCGCGAACACCTCGGCCGCGGTCTGGGCGGCGATAAGCGCCTCCACCTGCTCCGGCGGACCGGCCACCACGGTCTGGCCCGGCGAGAGATACCCCGCCACCTCCACACCGGGATACCCGGCCAGCATCGACTCGGTGGCCTGCGCATCGGCACCCAGCAGGGCGACCGCACCCTGACCGGCCAATTGGCCCATCAACCGCGACCGAATCGCGATGACCTTCAGCCCCTGGGCCACGCTCAGCGCCCCGGCCACCACCGCGGCGGTGACCTCGCCCATCGAATGACCGATCACCGCATCGGGGCTGACCCCGTAGGAGCGCCACAGTTCGGTGAGCGCCAACTGCAGGCCCATGATCACCGGTTGAACCTGGGCATCGCCGGAAACCGGCTCGCCACCGGCAATGATGTCCCGCAGCGAGAAACCGACCTGTTCGACGAAGACCGGCTCCAACTCGTCGATGGCCTTGGCGAACACGGGTTCGTCGGCCAACAACCGACGACCCATCCCGGCCCACTGCGAACCCTGCCCGGAGAACACGAACACCGTTCCCCCGGGACACGCATCCTCGTGCGGACCAACGACACCCGGGGTCGGGTAGCCGCCGGCGAGGGCGCGCAGGCCGGCGATGGCCTGCTTGCTGTCGCGAGCGGTCACCGTGGCGAAGAGGGTGTACCGGGCCCGGGGGTGGTTGAGGGTGTGGGCGACGTCGGCCAGGCTGACCCGCGCTCCCTGATCGTCCATCCATTCGGCGAGTTGTTGCGCGGTCGCGGCGATCCGCGCCGGGGACCGACCGCTCACGATCAGCGTGCAGACCGCAGGTTCGGCGGCGGGTTCGGCGGGTTCGGTGAGCGGGGCCTGCTCGACGATGATGTGGGCGTTGGTTCCGCTGACCCCGAAGGACGACACTGCGGCCCGCCGCGGCCGGCCCTGATCGGGCCAGTCCATGGCATCGGCGGCGATGACGAACTTCGACGCCCCTGGTCCGGCTTGCGGGGTGAGCTTGGTGAAGTGCAGTTGAGCGGGGATCCGCCCGTGCTCGACGCTCAGGACGGTCTTGATGAATCCGGTGACGCCGGCGGCGGATTCGAGGTGGCCGAGGTTGGTTTTGATCGAGCCCAGCACCAGCGGTGCGGATCCGTCCCGTTCGCCGTAGACCTCGGCCAGGGCGTCGAGTTCGATCGGATCGCCCAGTGCGGTGCCGGTGCCGTGCGCCTCGATGTAGTCCACCTCGGACGGTGCCAGCCGCGCCGCGTCCAGCGCCTGTCGCATCAGCGCCTGCTGGGCCGGTCCGTTGGGGACGGTCAGGCCACTGCTGGCGCCGTCCTGGTTGACCGCCGACCCGCGGACCACCGCAAGCACCCGGTCGCCGTCGCGTTGGGCGTCCTCGAGTCGCTTGAGCACCACGACTCCGCAGCCTTCGCCGCGCACGTAGCCGTCGGCGCCGACGTCGAAGGTCTTGCACTTGCCTTCCGGGGAGAGCATGCCGAACCGGGAACAGGCGATGCTGTTCTCCGGGCTCAGCAGCAGGTTGACCCCGGCAGCCAGTGCGGTGTCGCTCTCGCGGCGGCGCAGACTTTCGCAGGCCAGGTGAATGGAGACCAGCGAGGACGAACAGGCGGTGTCCAGAACGATCGCCGGGCCCCGCACGCCGAGGAAGTACGACAGCCGGCCGGCCGCGAAGTTGGGCGCGTTGCCGAAGGCCACGTAGGCGTCGAGTTCGGAGTAGTCCAGGTCAGCGGCGGCGGCCTTGTAGTAGTCGTTGGCGGTGACGCCGACGAAGACGCCGGTCTGGCTGCCGCGGATCGACTGCGGGTTGATTCCGGCGTTTTCCAACGCCTCCCAGGCGACTTCGAGCAGCAGTCGCTGCTGCGGGTCGATCCCGGCCGCCTCGCGGGGCGCGATGTTGAAGAACTCGGCGTCGAATTCGTCGGGCTGCCAGGAGGTCAGGAACCCACCCTCCCGGTTGCAGATGGTGCCGGGCACCGTGTAGTCGTCGGAGTACAGAGCGTCGGCGTCCCACCGGTTCGCCGGAACCCGGATGACACCGTCGCCCCGCTCTTCGAGCAGCGTCCACAGTTCGGCGGGGCCGTTCACCCCGCCCGGCAACCGGCAGCCGATGCCGACCACGGCGATCGGCTCGGTGGACGCCTTCTCGGCGATCGCCAGGCGCGCGGTCAGATCGTCGATCTTGCGCAGGGCATCGGTGATGATCGCTCGGCGGTCCGGCGACGGGGCAGTCATGGGCGGTTACCTGAGTCTTTCCGATAGTAGCCGGAGCAGTTCGTCTTCGGCGAGGTCACCGTAGTCGTCAGCGGCGCCGGTCTCGATCTCCACCGCGGTCTCGGGAAGCCGCGCGGCCAGGTATGCGACGAGTTCGTCGACGGTCGGGTAGTCGAACATCACCGAGGCGGGCAGGTCCTCGCCGAGGGAGTCGCTGAGGGCGCGGCGAAGCGCCACACTCATCAGGGAGGTCATGCCGGACTGGAAGAAGCCGACGGAGTGATCCAACGCCTGTCCGGACGGCTTGCCCATCGCCGCGGCCAGCTGTTCGCTCACGTGCTCGGTCAGCATCGCCCGGCGGCCGGAGGGTTCGCAAGCACTCAGGGCCGAACGGAACGCGGTTACCGGCCCGGGCTGGCTGTCGGTATTCGTTTCGGTCACCAACTCGTCGATGATGCGCAGCGAGGCGCGGGTTGCTCGGTAGGCACCGGCAAGCCGGTTCCAATCGGCGGCGACGATAGCGCAGCAGACTGGGGCGTGCGGGGCGGTGAGGACGGAAAGTGCCCTTATCGCAACATCATCGACCATCGGGAGCAGCCCAGTCGCCTCGGTGACCTGACGCTCGGAAACCGACTGAGTGTCGGCAAAGGACTTCCACCAGCCCCAGTCGACCGCAGTGGCGGGCAGTCCGGCGGCCCGGCGCAGGTAGGCCAGGGCGTCCAGATAGGTCGTCGTGGCGGTGTAGTGCGCCAGCCACCGCGACCCGATCAGGCCCGATACCGAGGTGAACAGCACGAACTGCTCGATGGGATGCTGCAGTGACAACGTGTGCAGGAGCCAGGCGGCGTCGAGTTTGGGACCGAACATGGCGGCGACGTCGTCGTCGGTCATGTCCTGCAGGGTCGCCATCCCACCGCCGAAGGCGGCCAGGTAGACGCCGGCCAGCGGCGGCAGGTCGTTGCCGAAGCGGTCGAAGAGCGCACAAAGCGACGCCTCATCGGAGGCATCGGCGGCGACGGTCACCAGCGTGATTCCGCGCTGCGACAAGGCTTCTGCCACCGCGTCCAGTCGGGTGCCCGGGTTGCGGGACACCGCGACGATGGTGGTGGCGCCCTGGTCGGCGAGGTAGCCGATCAGATGGGGACCGATGTTGCCGGTGGCGCCGACGACCAGGTGGCTGCCATTCGGGTCCAGACGTACCGGAGCGGCCGGCGTCGTGGTGTGCCGCAGTCGAGCGACCCTGCGGATACCGGCGCGGTACAGCACCTGGTCCTCGGACTCGCCGCCGTTCGACTCGTTGAGCACCCAGGAGGCGGCCAGCCGCGCGGGTACCGATTCGTCGACGTCGATGATGCGGCCCCAGACCTCCGGATGTTCCAGTGCCAGGGTTCGGCCGAGTCCCCACAGCACGGCGTGCGCGGGATTCGACCGATCGCCCACATCGATCGGCTGCGCGTTGCGAGTCAGCACGGTCAGCGTCGGCGGCACCGGACGTGCGGCCATCGCGACGATCAGCGTTCGGGCGGCATTAAAGACGCGGGCGGCCGCCGCCGGATCGCAGTCGATCGGCGCGTCCGGCGCGGAGAGAACGTGAGTGGCGGTGGCGAGCTCAGCGATGACCGCGTCGGGGTCGTGGGCGAGTTCACCGGGGTCGACGACGGTAAGGGCGTCCGGGGAGCCGAGGAGGCGGCCGATCTCCGCCCCGAGGGCACGGTCGGCGATCACCAGCCAGGTCTGGTCGGCGGCTGCGGAACTGTCCACGGCAAGCAACTGCTCGGGCCAGTGCAGTTCGCAGACCCATTCCGCCGGCACGACGGACGGGCCGGAGTGACTGGCGGACTTGGGGATTCGAGCGGCGCGTTGTGACCGGGCGGGAGTCCAGTGATGGGTTTGCTGCCACGGGACGGTCGGCAACTGGACATGCGGTTCGGCAGCATGCGGGGTGCTCGGCGGTGCGGTCGTGTGGGTGGCATTGAGATTGGTGTGGAAGCTCACCGTGTCGTCGCCATCACGAATCAGGGTGGCCACCGCGTGGTGATGGACCTCGGCAAGGGTGTCAGAGATGGCATGGGTCAGAATCGGATTCGGGCTGACCTCGATGAACATCGCGTGGTCGGCGGCCGCAGCCTCGATCGCCTGAGCGAACCGCACCGGGCGGCGCACGTTGGACACCCAGTACTCGGCATCCAGCGCGGGTGTCCCGTCGACGACCGTGGAGAACATCGTGAGGCTCGGCATACCGGGACGAACGTCGGCCAACTGCGCCCGAAGTTCGGCGAGCACAGGTTCCATCAGCGCGGTGTGGGAAGCCACTTCCATGTTCACCCGACGCGCGAAACGGTTGGCCGCACTCTGCGCGGCGATGAGGGCCTCCACCTGCTCGGGCGGCCCTGCGACCACGGTCTGCCCGGGCGAGAGATAGCCGGCCACCTCCACACCGGGGTAGTCGGCGAGCATCGCCTCGGTGGTCTTCTCGTCGGCACCCAGCAAGGCGACCGCGCCCTCACCGGCCAACTGCCCCATCAGCCGCGACCGGATCGCGATGACCTTCAGTCCCTCGGCCACACTCAGCGCCCCGGCGACCACCGCGGCGGTGACCTCCCCCATCGAGTGGCCGATCACCGCATCGGGGTAGACACCGTAGGAACGCCACAGTTCGGTCAAGGCCAACTGCAGGCCCATCACCACCGGTTGGACGCGGGCATCGCCGGAGACCGACTCGCCCGACACCAGGATGTCCCGCAGCGAGAAGCCGACCTGTTCGACGAACACCGACTCCAACTCGTCGACGGCCGCGGCAAACGCCGGCTCATCCGCCAGCAACCGCCGCCCCATCCCGGCCCACTGCGAACCCTGCCCGGAGAACACGAACACCGCGCCCCCACGACACGAACCCTCATGCGGCCCAACAACACCCGGCCCCGACTGACCCCCAGCCAACGCCCGCAGACCCGCCACCGCACCGGCCCGATCCCGCGCACACACCGTCCCGAACCGCGCGAACCGACTCCGATGATGATTCAGCGTGTGCGCCACCTCACCCAGGCCCACACCAGAACCGGCAGACTCCATCCAGTCCGCCAACGCCCCCGCCGACGCCGCCACCCGCTCCGCAGACTTCCCCGAGACCACCAACGTCGTCACCGACGCCGACTCCGCCGGGGCGGCCCCAGCCGACACCACCGGCGCCTGCTCCAACACCACATGCGCATTCGTGCCACCGAACCCGAACGACGACACCCCCGCCCGCCGCGGCCGACCCCGATCCGGCCACGGCGTCTGCTCGGCAACAACTTTCAGCCGAAGCTTCTCGAACGGGATGTGCGGGTTGGGGTTTCGATAGTCCCGGTTCGGCGGAATCACCCCATGGTTGAGGGCGAGCACAGCCTTGGCCAGCCCGGCGATGCCGGCCGCGGCTTCGAGGTGGCCGAGATTGGACTTCACCGACCCGATCAGCAGGGGCGCGTCCACCGCACGGCCGCGGCCGAGAACGGTGCCCAGCGCGCGCGCCTCGATCGGATCCCCCAACAACGTCCCCGTGCCATGCGCCTCGACATAATCCACATCACGCACATCCACCCCGGCCGCCGCATACGCCGACCGCAACACCGCCATCTGCGCCGCCGGATTCGGCGCCATCAACCCATTGGACCGACCATCCTGATTGACCGCCGAACCCCGCACCACCGCCAACACCCGATCCCCCGCAGCCACCGCATCCGACAACCGCTTGAGCACCACCACCCCGGCACCCTCAGACCGCACAAAACCATCCGCCGACGCATCGAAAGCGTGACAGCCACCGGAACGTGAAAGCACTTCCGCGACATCGAAACTCCGCGTCGGCGCCGGGGACAGCAGCACGTTGACCCCGGCGGCTAGCGCCACGTCGGACTCCCCCGACCGCAGGCTCTGACACGCCAGATGCACCGCCACCAACGACGACGAACACGCCGTGTCCACCGTCACCGAAGGACCCCGCAGATCAAAGACATACGACAGCCGATTCGCGACGATGCTCAACGCGCCGCCGGTGCCCGACCAGGCGTCCACGCCGTCGATGTCGCCCATCGCCAGCGACCAGTAGTCCAGCGAGCAGGCGCCGGCGAAGACACCGGTGCGGGTCTCGGCGAGCGCGTCCGCCGGGATGCCGGCGTCGTCGAGGGCTTCCTGAGTGACCTCCAGCAGCAACCGTTGCTGGGGATCCATCTTGTCGGCCTCGCCGCCGGTGATCTCGAAGAAATCCGGATCGAAGGCGCCTACGTCGTCGAGGTAGCCGCCCCATCGGGTGGTCGCGTCCAGTGCGGCCGAGCCGTCCTCGAACGACGCCCACCGCCCCTCGGGTACTTCGACGACACCCGAGCGCCCCTCAACCATGAAGTCCCAGAACTCATCCGGGCCGCTGACCCCACCCGGGAAACGACACCCCACCCCGATCACCGCGATCGGCTCACGCTCTCCGAACGTGGCCCGCTCCTCGCCGGCGTCCGCCAACGAGACGGGTTCCACCTCGCCGCCGGTGAGGTACTTCGCCAACGCGTTGACGGTCGGGTACTGCCAGAAGTCGACCGGCGAAACCGTCCTTCCCAGCACCGTCGACAATTCGCCGGTGAGCACCACCGCGTCACGGGAACCGACGCCGAGGTCGTGCATGGATGCACCGCGGTCGATCTGTCCGAGGTCGCAGCCGAGATTGTCGACGAGATAGTCGAGCAGCCAGCGCCGCAGACCGTCCTCGTCGAAGGACGCGGTCATGGGGCACCCAGTCGGCTGAACTGACCGAGGCGGTAGCGCTCCGCGCATGTCGACCGGCGGACCTTGCCGCTCGTGGTCACCGGCAGCGAACCCGGGGCCACCAGCATCAGATCAGCCAGTCGGACACCGTGCTTCTGCGAGACGGCCGCGGTGATGCGGGTCTTGAGAGCCTCATGCTGGTCGGCGTCGTCGGATTTGAACTCGGCGAGAACGACCAGTTCCTCGGAGGTGTCGGTGTCGACGGAGATCGCCGCCATCCGGCCGGTGATGAACTGCGCCACCGTGGCCTCGATGTCGTCGGGATAGTGGTTACGGCCGTCGATGATCAGCAGATCCTTGATCCGGCCGACGATGAACAGCTCACCGCCGAAGAGCACACCGAGGTCACCGGTCCGCAGCCACGGGCCCCGGGGTGTACCGTCAGACGGCTCGGCCACCTCGGCATGGAACACCTGCCGGCTCAGTTCCGGATTGCGCCAGTACCCCGTCGAAATCTGTGCGCCGTGCACCCAGATCTCGCCGACCTGCCCGGCCGGCTTCTCCAGCATGGTCACCGGATCGACGATGCGTACGTCACTGGATCGCGGTGTGCCGCAACTGACCTGCTCCGAGCCGCCCTCGTCGCACAACTCGGCATGGCCGGCGGCCAGCTTGTCGGCGTCGAACCGGACCATCGTCAAGGGTTTGCCGGGATCGGAGGCCACCACGAACACGGTTGCTTCGGCCAACCCGTAGGACGGCCGATGCGCCGCCGCCGGCAGACCGAACGGCCCGAATCGCTCGTTGAATCGGCGCACAGTGGAGGCGTGCACCCGCTCGGCGCCGTTCATCATGACCGTGATGCCGCTCAGGTCCAGTCCTGCCATGTCGTCGTCGGTGACCCGGCGGACCGACAGGTCATAGGCGAAATTCGGTGCGGCACAGAATGTCTGGCCGTTCTGCGCCAGGTGCCCGATCCACCGGGCGGGGCTCTGGGCGAAGGAGACCGGCGTCATCAGTACCGCGTTGCTGCCCCAGGTGGCGGCGATGAACAGTCCGACGATCAGGCCCATGTCGTGGTAAAAGGGCAGCCACGACACAATCGTGAGGTCCTCGGGCGGTTCCCCGCCGAAGTAGTCGACGCACATCTGGTCCAGATTGGCGATCACGTTCTCGTGGGTGAGTTCCACCCCGCGTGGCGCCCGGGTTGAACCGGAGGTGTACTGCAGGTAGGCGATCTTCGTGCGGGGTTGGGCCGCGGCAGGTTTGACGTCCGCGTAGAAATCGAGCGCGTCGATCTCGATCATCCGGGCAGGCCGCCCGGACTGGCCCTGCAGGTAGGGCCGCAGGTCGTCGACCACGGCGGACGTGGTGAGCACCGCGACCGGTGAGCAGTCGCTCAGGACGCAGGCCACCCGCTCGTCGGCTTGTCCGGGAGCCGGCATCGACAGCGGCACCGCGATGAAGCCCGCCTGGATGGCGCCGAAGAAACCGAGGATGTACTCCAGGCTCTGCGGGGCGAGGATCACCGCGCGGTCCCCGGGCGATCCGTGCTTGGCGAGATGCTCGGCGACCACCTGGACGCGTTCGTACAGTTCCGCCCAGGTGAGGCTTTCCGCAATCCCGGCCGGATCGGTCTCGTAGTCGACGAAGGTGAAGGCGGTCTCGTCCGGGTGCTGCTGCGCCTTGCGCTCGAGCAGTGCGGGGATCGTGGGAATGGACGGCATGGAAGGCCCGGTCTCCGGCATCACAGCATCCTTCCTCACGGTTGGGTGGACTCGACGGTGTCGAACAGCGAGTCCAGCAGGCTGCCTGCATCGTCGGCCTCGTCGTCGGCGGAGTCCTCCTCCTCCTCCGACGGCATCAGCCGGGTCGCGAGGTAGTTGCTGAAGCTTTCGATGGTGGGATGGTTGAACAGCATCGTGGCCGACAGTTCCACGCCGACGAACTGCTCGAGTTGGCGACGGATCGAGATCGCCATCACCGAATTCAGGCCCATCTCCGCGAACGGCCGGTCCACCTCGACCTGGTCTTCGGGCAGGCGAAGTTCACCGGCCAGGATCGCGCGCACGCCGTGCTGAAGTTCGGCACGAAGATCCTCGGGGCTCAGCTGTGACCAGTCGCGGGTCGGCGCGATCGGCTGCTGGCCGTCGGTGGCCGTGCCGGCCGACTGCATCGGTGCCATCAACGCCTGGGCGACGTCGAACCTGCTGATCCACTCCCATGCCGCCGAGGCTTCGACCGGGTTGATCGGCCGCGACCCCACCCGTTCGAGTTCGTCGACCACGAGTTTGGCGTCCTTGCCGAACCCGAGCCCTTCCCAGGCCACCCAGTCCAGGCTCATGGTGTTGTCGCCCTGCCCGCGGCGCGCACGGGCCAGCCCGTCGAGGTAGGCGTTACCGCCTGCGTACGCGGCCTGGCCGGGTACACCGAAAACCGTTCCGGCAGAGGCGGTCAGGTAGAGGAAGTCCAGATGTCCCGGCGGGAATGCTTCGTGCAGGACCTGTGCACCGGCGATCTTGGGCCACACGGTGCGTCGTACCCGCTCGGCTTCGAGGTCGGTCAGGAGTTGGCCTTCGGCCAGACCTGCGGCATGGATGACGCCGCGGATCGGGGCAGCCCCGTCTGCGTCGCGCGCGGCCAGCAGTGCCCGCACCTCGTCGGCGGCGCCGATGTCGATGGCGGCAGTCTCAACGGAGACGCCACGGCGTTCCAGTGCCCGGATCGCGGCGAGCCTGCGGCGGGTGCCCGGGTCGGCGGTCTGATCGTCACGTCGCACGGCGGTGCGGCCGAGCAGGACCAAGTGGCGCGCCCCCAGGTCGGCCAGCCAGCCTGCGGTCAGCAGGCCGAGGTCGCCCAGACCGCCGGTGATGAGGTAGGCCGCATCGGGGCGGCAGCGCAGCGGAGGCCGGGCCGGAGTGCCGTCGACCTCCGCCAGGACCGAGGTCAAGAAGGCGCCGTCGCGCAGCAGGACGGTCGATTTCGCCGGGCTGTGCAGGATGCCGGTCAGATCTGCGGCGCGGTCGGCGATCTCGTCATCCGGTCCGAGATCGACCAGGCCGCCCCACAACTGGGGCTGCTCGGCGTCGACGACACCGGCCAGCGCCCACAACGAACTCTGCCGACGTGCCGTCTCGGCGGCGGCTTCGAAGACTCCGCGGGTGATGACCCACAGAGTGACCGGGTTACGCGGGTCGCGGTCGACCAACTGGGCGACGGTGTCGCCGACCTCGCAGATCAGTCGGACGCTGACGTCGACATCACTCTCGTCGGTGTCGACGTCGGGCACGTAGAGCACGTAGCGCGCGTCGGGCACATCGACGTCGGGGTGGCCGAGGCGACCGAGACGGTCACGCAATTCTTGGGCAGCAGAATGATTTCCGACGACCGCTACCGTCGCCGGGGTATCCGCGGGAGCGCCGTCGGGTTCCCACGGCACCCAGTCGATGGCGTGGGCCACCGCGGCAGGGTCGGCCGGGGGTGCCAGTGCCGCACTGGATTCCACCACCCGGTAGCGCATTCCGCGGACATCCAGCAGCGCGTGGCCATCAGCGCCCTGGACGGTCACGTCGACGATCAGATCGTCGACGCCACCACGGCGGCGAACGTCGGCCACACCGCGGCTCTCCCCCGGTGCGTCGTCGAACGTGATGCGGTCAGCAGCGATCGGGATGGTCAATCCGGCGTCGACGCCGACGACGAGTTGAGCGAGATCCATTGCGGCATCGACCAGTGCGACGGTGGACGGTGCCGACATCTCGGGCAGGACCTGGGGAAGGACGATGTCGGCGCGAAGCCGGCCCGGTGCCGCCTCGTGTGAGTCGACCGACCACTCGAATGCGTGGCCTTCGATGCCCCAGTCGCCGTGGATCTCGTCGATCGAGGAGGGGTCGGCGGCAGGCACCTCGCCGGCGGCAGGCTCGGCCGCCTCGGTCGCCGCCCGGGGCGAGATGCGGGCGGTCATGTTCCTGACCCAGTGCTGGTTGTCGGGGTCGGTGTCGGCTGCCGATGAAATCGTCAGCGTCGCACCATCGTTGAACACCTGAACCAACCGCGGCCGGTCCAGGGTGAGCGGGCTGTCGAACCTGATGTCCTCGACGCCCGCGGCGCCATATGCGGAGGCTGCGTCGGCCAAGGTCTGGATCAGAACCGACGGCGGCACGATCTCCACGCCTGCTAGCCGACGGAAACCGGGGTAGGGCCTGGCCTCCGGCGTGAGCTGCGCCTGCCACAAGGTGCCGGTCATCGTCCCGGCCAGCGGCATCCGGGTGCCCAGCAGGGTTCCCGAGGCGGGAGCCGACGCGCCGGCCTGCCGGCGCTGGGGTGCCGAGATCCAGTGATGCGTGTGCAGCCACGGCGCGCCGGGCACCTGGACGTGCGGTTCGGCGTGGTGGGGCGTTTCCGGCGGCGCGGTGGTGTGGGTGGCGTTGAGGTGGGTGTGGAAGGTCACCGTGTCGTCGGCGTCCCGCACCAGCGTGGGGACGGTGTGGTGGTGGATCTCGGTGAGGGTGTCGTCGATGGCGTAGGTCAGGATCGGGTGCGGGCTGACTTCCACGAAGACGCCGTGCTGTTCAGCGGCGGCCGTCACGGCCTGACTGAACTTGACCGGTTGGCGCAGGTTGGCCACCCAGTGGTCAGCGTCGAACACCGTATCGCCTGCGGCGCCGCCGGTGGTCACGAACACCGGGATGATCGGTGGCCGCGGGCTCAGATCGGCCAACTCGGTGTGCAGATCGGCCAGCACCGGATCGATGATCGAGTGGTGGGAGGCGACGTCGACTTCCACCCGGCGGGCCAGTTTTTCCTGGGCGGATACGACGGCGATGACGGCGTCGACCTGATCCGGCGGACCGGCGATTACCACCTGCCGCGGTGAGGCTTCCACCGCGATGCCGACGTCCGGATAGTCGGCGAGCAGTTCCTCGGCAGCGTCGCTGCGCAGTTCCAGCAGGGCCATGGCGCCCTGACCGGATAGTCGCGACATCAGTCGGGACCGGGTCGAGATGACCTTCAGGCCCTCGGCGGGGCTCAACGCCCCCGCGACCACCGCCGCGGTCACCTCCCCCATCGAATGGCCGATCACCGCATCGGGCACGACACCGTAGGAGCGCCACAGTTCGGTGAGCGCGAGTTGCACGCCGACCAGGACGGGCTGGATGCGTTCGATGCCGACGACGACCTCGCCCGATTCGAGGACCTGGCGCAGCGAGAAGCCCGTCTGCTCGACGAACACCGGCTCCAACTCGTCGACCGCCGCAGCGAACACCGGCTCATCAACCAACAGCCGCCGACCCATCCCCGCCCACTGCGAACCCTGCCCCGAGAACACGAACACCGCGCCCCCACGACACGAACCCTCATGCGGCCCAACAACACCCGGCGCCGACTGACCAGCCGCCAACGCCCGAAGACCCTCAACCGCCCCGGCCCGATCACGGGCACACACCGTGGCAAACCGACCGAACCGACTGCGGTGATGATTCAGCGTGTGCGCCACCTCATCCAAGCCCACCCCCGAACCAGCAGACTCCATCCAATCGGCCAACGCCCCCGCCGCAGCCGCGATCCGCTCCCCCGACCTACCCGACACCACCAACGTGCTCACCGCGATCGGCTCCGGCGGCACAACTGCGACTGAGGTCTCCGGCGCCTGCTCCAACACCACATGAGCATTGGTCCCACCAAACCCGAACGACGACACCCCCGCCCGCCGCGGCCGACCCCGATCCGGCCACTCCGTCTGCTCGGCAACCACTTTCAACCGCAACTTCTCAAACGGAATATGCGGATTGGGATTCTCATAACCCGCCGTCGCCGGAATCGACCCACGACTCAACGCCAACGCCGCCTTCGCCAACCCCGCGATACCGGCCGCCGCCTCCAAATGCCCCAGATTGGACTTCACCGAACCGATCAACAACGGATCATCCACCGCACGGCCCTTACCCAACACCGTGCCCAACGCCCGAGCCTCGATCGGATCCCCCAACAACGTCCCGGTGCCATGCGCCTCGACATAGTCGACATCACGCACATCCACCCCGGCCGCCGCATACGCCGACCGCAACACCGCCATCTGCGCCGCCGGATTCGGCGCCATCAACCCATTGGACCGACCATCCTGATTGACCGCCGAACCCCGCACCACCGCCAACACCCGATCCCCCGCAGCCACCGCATCCGACAACCGCTTGAGCACCACCACCCCGGCACCCTCAGACCGCACAAAACCATCCGCCGACGCATCAAAAGCATGACACGCACCCGAAGGCGACATCGCTCCCACGACGTCGAAAGTCTTTGTGGGAGCCGGGGACAGCAGCACGTTGACCCCGGCGGCCAACGCCACATCGGACTCCCCCGACCGCAGGCTCTGACAGGCCAGATGCACCGCGACCAACGACGACGAACACGCCGTGTCCACCGTCACCGAAGGACCCCGCAGATCGAACACATACGACAACCGGTTCGCAACGATGCTCAACGCACCACCGGTACCCGACCAGGGGTCGACCGACGACAGGTCGGCGGCGGACAGGTATCCGTATTCGGCCAGGCAGGCGCCCGCGAACACACCGGTCTGGGTGTGGCGCAACGACTGGGCCGGGATGCCGGCGTGGTCGAGCGCCTCCTGGGTCACCTCCAGCAGCAACCGCTGCTGCGGATCCATCTTGTCGGCCTCGCCGGCCGTGATCTCGAAGAACTCGGCGTCGAAGGCCGCCACGTCGTCGAGGTATCCACCCCAGCGGGTGGTGGATGCCAGCGCCGCCGATTGGTTGGGCGAGCCGTCCGCGAAACGGTCCCACCGTCCCTCGGGCACCTCCACGACCCCGGAGCGGCCCTGGACCATCAACTCCCAGAACTCATCCGGGCTGGTGACCCCACCCGGGAAACGACACCCCACACCGACCACCGCGATCGGCTCACGCTCGCCGAACGTGCTTCGTTCCTCGGCGGCGTCCGGCAGCGGGACCGGTTCCACCCAGCCGCCGGTCAGATACTTCGCGAGCGCATTGACCGTGGGGTACTGCCACAGATCCACCGGCGACAGTTCGCGGCCCAACAACTCCGAGAGTTCCCCGATCATGACGACCGCGTCGGCCGAGCCCACCGCGAGGTCCTTCATCGGTGCGTCGCAGTCGATCTCGTCGGGACTCAGTCCGATCGGATCAATAAGGTAGTCGACCAGCCAGCGCCGCAGGCCGTCCTCATCCAGTTCCGGACTCACGGGGCGTCCACGCGGCTGAACTGTCCGAGCCGGTACTGCTCACCGCACGAGGACCGGCGGACCTTGCCACTGGTGGTGATAGGCAGCGAACCCTGGCCAACGAGAACAAGGTCGGCGACCCGTACGCCGTGAACATCCCTAACGGCTGCGACAACGCGCCGTTTGAGGTCCTTGAGCGCCGCGGCTGCGTCGTCGGGTGCGCCGGCGGGAGGTTTGATCTCGGCGATGGCGACGAGTTTCTCTGTCGTGTCGTCCTGGATGGAGACGGCCGCCACCCGGCCGGCGGTGATCTCGGCGATGGTGTGTTCGATGTCGTCGGGATAGTGGTTTTTGCCGTCGACGATCAGCAGATCCTTGATCCGGCCGATGATGTACAACTCGCCGTCGAAGACCGTTCCCAAGTCACCGGTCCGCAACCAGGGGCCCTTCGGAGTTCCTTCGGCCGGATCAGCCAACTGACCGCCGAAGGTCCGCGCGGTCAAGTCCGGGTTTCGCCAGTACCCGGGCGAAATCTGGTCGCCGTGCACCCAGATCTCGCCGACTTTTCCATCCGGCAATTCCAACGCGGACTCCGGATCGACGATACGAACGTCACAGGAGCGGGGCCGACCGCAGCCCACCAAGTCCGAGCCGCCCGCGGCGCACACCTCGGCGTGACCGGCGGCTAATTTCTCGGAGTCGAATCGCACCTCCGTCGGAGGGCGCCCGCCCGGACTGGCAACGACGTAGACCGTCGCCTCGGCCAATCCGTAGGAAGACCGAACAGTGGACGCCGGCAGCCCGAACTGGGCGAATCGCTCCTTGAAGCGGTGCAGCGTGCTCGGGTGGACCCGTTCGGCACCGCTGATGATGCCCAGACAGCCACTGAGGTCGAGTCCGGCCATGTCGGCATCGGAGGTGCGGCGGGCCGACAGTTCGAACCCGAAATTGGGAGCGGCGCTGAATGCGTGCGGGTTCAGCGCCAACTGCCGAATCCATCGCGAGGGTTTGCCCAGGAATCCCAGCGGGCTCATCAGGACGCCGCGACGGTTCACCACCAGCGGCGCCAGGACTCCCATGACCAGACCCATGTCATGGTAGAAGGGCAGCCAGGACACCATGGTCAGGTCTGCTGGCGCACCACCGGGGATGTGCTCGGCATAGTCGGCGATGATCTGCTCGAGGTTGGCGATCACGTTCTTGTGCGTCAGGACCACGCCGGCCGGTTGGCGGGTCGACCCTGAGGTGTACTGCAGGTAGGCAGTCGCGGTATCAGGCACCTGTGCCAACGGAACGGGGCTGATCA
Source organism: uncultured Mycobacterium sp. (assembly GCA_964598975.1). Taxonomy (GTDB): domain Bacteria; phylum Actinomycetota; class Actinomycetes; order Mycobacteriales; family Mycobacteriaceae; genus Mycobacterium. The sequence goes on from CAZRFC010000015.1 coordinate 23,572, forward strand.
CGGGGTCGACGGCGTCAACCTCGATGACCTCGGGTGCGGATCCACCGGCTCGGGCGCTGGCGTAGGGCACGACGGCACCCACGACGGCCGAGGTAGTGAGAAGGGCTGCGGGGGCACAATCCCGCAGGGCGCCGACAACCCGCTCATCCAAGCCACCGGGCGCCGGAACCGGGAGCGGCACGGCGATGAAGCCGGCATGCATTGCCCCGAAGTAGGCAACGATGTAGTCGAGGCTCTGGGGAGCCAGAATCGCGGCCCGGTCGCCGGCCGAACCGCACTTCAGTAACCTCGCCGCTACCCCCTGGACCCGTTCGTAGAGCTCCGCCCAGGTGACTGTGTCGGCGTATCCGGCAGGGTCGATGTCGTAGTCGAGAAACGTGTAGGCCAGCTCGTTGGGCTTCTGCTCAGCCCTGGTTTTGAGCAGGTCAGGAATGGACAACTCACGTCTCCGGCATCAATTAAGCCCCCCGGACAACGCCCGGAAGGCTGGTAGAGGTTTCGGGCCAAACGCATCAGGACATGCGTTCCTGAGAGGAAGCTTACATCCTGCCCCCGCAAATCCTTAAGCTTAGGCTCTCACCTCAAGTTTCGCAGTAAGCCCATTTCCCCAGCTCCCACGGTGCTGTCGGTGTTGGCAAAGGGTTCCGATGGAGAACCGCAGCGGTTCTCGGATCAATCCGTCGAGAAAGCCGCCGCGGCGTCCCGCTGTAGGTCGACGTAAGCCTTGTCGCTGACGTCGATGGCGACGCCCTGGATAGTGCCGCCGGTGAAGGTTCCAGGGGTCTTGTACTGCTCGGAGACGTTGTCGCCGCTGTCGTAACCGACACACAGACCGTCCCCGGACAAGGTGAACTTGCCGATTTGGGCTCGCATCGGCCCCTTGGCGACCTCTTTGCCATCCACATACAAGACGGTCGTGCCGAGTGATTCGCCGTACTCGCCGGCCCTCTCCCGTTTGAACTCCATACCCAGCGAATGCTTACCCGGGCTCAGCGGTGCCGAGACGAAGTCCTGTTCGGGTTTGATGCCCAGGAAGTTGTAGACGTAGTGCAACCGGCCGTCCTTGATGAACATGGAGTGCCCGCCGAACCTCGACCCGTGCGCGAAGATGACACCCTGGGCGTCCGGTTGCATGTCGACATTGGCCACGATCTTGTAGGACCGGCCTCGGACGCTGGCCGCCACGCCCTCGGGTACTGGGGCGGTGTCCGGGTAGTAGATGTAGCGGTCGCGGGGGGGTTCAGCCTGAGGCCGCGCATTGCCGAGTTGTTCCACCGCCGTGCGGTCGTCGAGCGGCAGGACGAAGTTGTTCTTGGCTTCCTCGAACCAGGCGTCGATCAACTCCTTCAGCTTGTCCGGATTCTGCTCGGCGAGGTTGGTCGACTCCGACCGGTCCTCCTCGACGTGATAGAGCTCCCAGCGGTCCTCGTCGAAGTTGCCCTTGCCGCTGATCGGGGCGTGCAGGGTCGCCGCCTTCCAGCCGTCCTGCCAGATACCACGGGTGCCCAACATCGCGAAGTACTGCCGCTGACGCGTGGTCGGGGCATCCTTGGAATCGAAGCTGTACCGCATCGAGACCCCGTTGAGCGGGTACTGCTTGATGCCCTTGTACTCCTTGGGCATCTCCAACCCGGCCACATCCAAAACCGTGGCCGCCACATCGGTGGCGTGGTGATACTGGTGACGCACCTCGCCTTTGGCCTTGATACCTTTCGGCCAGGAGATCACCATCGGATCACACGTACCACCGGCAAATTGGCTGTAGCGCTTGAACATCTGGAACGGGGTGGAGAACGCCGTCGCCCACCCGGTCGGATAGTGGTTGTAGGTATCCGGGCTGCCCAGGGTGTCCAGGTATTTCATGTTCTCCGACAGTTCATCGGGGTAGCCGTTGAAGAACTTGTTCTCGTTCACCGACCCGTTGGGCGAGCCCTCCCCTGACGCCCCGTTATCCGCGCAGTAGAAGATAATGGTGTTCTCCAACTGCCCGGTCTGCTCCAGATAGTCCACGATCCGGCCCACCTGAGCATCGGTGTACTCCGAGAAACCGGCAAACACTTCCGCCATCTTCGAGAACAACTTCTTCTCGTCGGCGTTCAGCGAATCCCACGGCCGGACATTGTCATTGGCCACTTCGATATCGTCGGGAAGCGGGTTGATCGGTGTCATCTTGGTGCCCTCCGGGAAGATGCCCTTCTGGATCATCCGCGGCAACACCCAGTCCCGGTAGGCCTCGTAGCCGTCGTCGAACTTGCCCTTGTACTTGTCGATGTACTCCTGCGGAGCGTGGT